>JANNXB010000423.1:0-24044 GCA_031409355.1 Betaproteobacteria bacterium
TCCAGCGCGGCACGGACCAGTTCTACCGGCGAGACCTCGCGATCCCGCACCAGTTGCGCCATGGCGACCGCGGTCAGGTTCGCGTATTGCGTCCGGTTCACCGCATCAGCCCTTCAACGCCACCACGCCGCACAGCACCGCCGCCGCACCAGCAAGGCGCGCGCGGCCGAACGGCTCCTTCAGCAGCCAGGCGCCCAGGATCGCGGCAAAGATCACCGAGGTCTCGCGCAGCGCCGCCACCGCGGCGATCGGCGCACGCGTCATGGCCCACAGCGCGATCGCATAGGCCGCGACCGACAACGCTCCACCCACGAGCCCTCGCTGCCAGTGGTCACGCGCGTAGAGCAGGAGTTCGGTGCGGCGCAACCAGGCGACGATCAGCACGTACGGAAAACCGTCCAGAAAGAACATCCACACCGCGTAGCTCGCGGTGGAGCCCGCCAGCCGCACGCCTGTGCCGTCCACCAGCGTATACGCCGCGATCAGCGCGGCATTGGCGAGCGCCCATGCGGTGGCGCGCCGGTTGTGCAGGAACGACGCACCGCCGACGAAAGCAATGCCGATCACACCGCCCGAGATGAGCAGGATGCCGACCCACATCCAGAGGCCGGGCAGCTCGCCCAGCACCACCGCGCCAAAGCCGGCGACCAGCAGCGGCGCGACACCGCGCATCAGCGGATAACCATGCGACAGGTCTCCCGCGCGATAGGTGCCGACCAGTGCGCTGTAGTAGCCGATATGAATCACCAGCGACACCCCGATGTACGGCCAGCTCGCCGGCGCGGGCAGAGGCACGAACGGCAACAGGGGCAGCACGACGAGTCCGCTGCCCGCCACCACGATCGCCATGTCGAGGGTCGTGTCGCGGCCGCCTTTGAGCATCGCGTTCCAGGCCGCGTGCAGCAGCGCGGCGCCGAGGACGGCCAGCGTCACGCCGAGGCTCATCTCAGGCATGCGTCAGGCTCGCGCTGCTTCCTCGATCGAAAGCTCGACGATGCCCAGCGCCCGATCGAGATCAGCCTCCTCGATGACCAGCGGCGGTGACAGGTTGATCACATTGCCCTGCCCGACCTTGAATGACAGGCCGTTCGCCAGGCATCGGTAGAGGACATCCTCGGCGAGCGCGTCGGAATCCATCTCCACGCCCAGCAGCAGGCCGATGCCGCGCACATCCGCGACACGCGGCTGGCGCGCTTGCATCGCCTTGAGCCACGCCAGCGCGCGCGCGCCGAGGTCGGTGGAACGCTGCAGCAGGCGCTCCTCCTCGATCACCTCCAGGGTCGCCAGCCCCGCCGCGCAACCGAGTGAACTCTTTTCGTGCGTAAAGTGGCCGAGCGAGCCGCCGCCGGCGACATCGAGATCGGTCCGCGCGAGCAGTGCCGCCATCGGAAAAACCCCGCCGCCAAGACCCTTGCCTAGCACCACCACGTCGGGAACGATGCCGTAGTACTCGAAGGCGAACATCTTTCCGGTACGCCCGAGGCAGATCGGGATTTCATCGAGAATGAGCAGCGCACCGTGGCGGTCGCAGGCGCGCCGCAGCGTCTCGTAGTAGGCGCGCGGCGGAATCTGCACATCGGTGCAGCGCACGGTCTCCACCACGACCGCCGCCACGTCCCCTTCCTTGGCGAGGATGTACTCGACGTAGTCCGCGCAGCGCGCGTTGCAGCTGCCGTTGCAGCCATACAGGCAGGAGCGAGGATCGCAGGGCGGTGCATGCTCGGTCCCCGGCATCAGCGGGCCGATGCCCTTGCGGAATATGGCTTCGCCGCCGACGGATATCGCATCCAGCGTCGCGCCGTGGAAGGAATCCCACATCGACACCGTCTTGTGGCGTCCGGTGGCGACGCGCGCGAGTTTCAGCGCCATGCTGATCGCCTCGGCGCCGCCCGGCGCGAAGAGGACCTTGCCAAGCACGCCGCCGGTGAGCGCCGAGAGCCTGCGCGCCAGCTCGATCGCCGCGTCATTGGTGAAGCGGCGCGGCGAGAACGGCAGCGTATCGAGCTGGCGCTTGACGGCCTCGATCACGCTGGGGTGGCCGTGACCGACCTGATGCACGTTGTTGCCGTGGAAATCCATGGTCCGGCGACCTTCGATGTCCTCCAGCCAGATGCCTTTCGCCGACTTCAGCGCATTGAAGCAGGGCGTGGAGAGCGACTGGTGGAGAAAGTGCTTCGCGTCCTCGGCGAGCAGCTGGCGGGTCGCCGCGCCGAGATGCTCCTCCTCCCAGCGCCGGCGGCGCGGCGAAAGGTTGACGTCTCCCTCCGAGGACAGATCCTCAGGCATGGCCGGTCTTGGAGTCGGCCGCGGCGGGAGCGCCGCCATTGCGGAATTCCTCCTTCAGGCGCGAGGGCGCGAGCGCGCCAGCCTGCTCGAGGATCGGGTAGGCGAGGGCGCAGAAGTGGGAGTTGATGCGCTTGAAATCGTTGATGATGTCCAGGTGCAGCGAGCTGGTCTCGATCGACAGCGCGGTCTGCCCCGCCAGCCGCTCGAGGTGCGTCGCCCGGTAGCTGCGCTCGAGGTCGCGGAACTCCACCTTCTGCGCGAGCAGCATCTGCGCGGTCTTCAGGTCGCCGCCGAGGAACACGTTCAGGGCGAGGCGCAGCGTCGTCATCAGGCGCCCGTGCAACTCCTCGACCTCTTTCATGCCGGCTTCGGAGAAGGAGCGCCCCTTGGATATTTTCTTTTCCTCCAGGTCATCGACGATGTGCTCGATGATATCGCCGACGTGCTCGAGGTTGATGGTGAACGACATGATCTCGGCCCAGCGCTGGCTCTCGCGCTCATCCAGCGCCTCGCGGCTGATCTGCGTGAGGTAGAACTTGATCGCCGTGTAGAGGGCATCCACCTCGTCGTCCATGCGTTTGATCTCGCGCGCGAGCTTGCCGTCGTTGTCGCGGATCACGCGCACCAGGCTGCCAAGCATGTTCTCGACCACGTCGCCGATGCGCAGCGCCTCGCGCGAAGCGTTGGTAAGCGCGAGGGCCGGCGTGTCGAGCGCGTCCGGATCGAGATTCTTCAGCCACGCCCCGCCCGCCTTGCGCGGGTCGTCCGGCACCAGCCGCATCAGCAGGCGCGCCGCCGGCTCGGTGACGAAAATCAGCGTCGCCGCGAGCAACACGTTGAACGCGGTGTGAAAATTGACCACCAGGCGCTGCGGGTCGGGATCGAAGTGGACGATCCATCCTTCGACCGTGTCCATCAGCGGCACCATCAGCGCGCAGCCGACCACCCGGAACATAAGGTTGCCCATCGCCACGCGCCGGCCTGCCGCATTCGAGCCCGCCGTGGCGATCATGCCGAGAATCCCGCTGCCCAGATTGGCGCCAAGCACGAGGAACAGCGCCACCTTGGTGCCGATCAGGCCGCTGGCGACGAACGCCGCGGTGAGCAGCACCACCGCGAGGCTCGACCACGCCATCACCGCGAACAGGGCGCCGATCAGCATGTCGAGCATGCCGTCGCCGGTGAGCGAGCCGAAGATCACCCGGACGCCGGCGGCCTGCGTGAAGGGTTTCGCGGCCGCGAGTATGGTCTGCAGGGCAACGATGATCAGGCCGACGCCGATGGCGATGCGGCCGATCTGCCCGGCGCGCGTGGCCTTCCTCGACAGGTGCAGGATCACGCCGCCGGCGATCGCCAGCGGCGCGAGCCACGACAAGTCGAACGAGAACAGCTGCACCACGAGGCTGGTGCCGACATCCGCGCCGAGCATGATGGCGAGCGCGGGCGCGAGCCCCATCAGGCCCTTGGAAACGAACGAGCTGGCGATGAGCGCCGTGGCGCTGGAGGACTGCACCAGCGCGGTGACGCCGAGGCCGGCAAGGAACGCGTGATAACGGTTGGAAACACTCCCGGAGAGAACCGTGCGCAGATTGCCGCCGAACACGCGCAGCACGCCCGAGCGCACGATGTGCGTTCCCCAGACGAGGAGCGCAACACCGGAGAGGATGCTCAGGAGCGTCTGCATCAGGACCGCGTCCCGCGCATCAGGACGGCGAAGTTCACTTCTTTTCGACCGTCTTCTTGAGTCTTGCCAGCTCCAGCTTCACTTCCTCGTTCTGTGGCGCGAGGCTGGCCGCCGCCTGCAGGTTCAGCTCGGCGCGCTCCAGGTCCGCTTTGGACACGCCGACGGTGCCGTCCGGCAGCTTGTGCGGCATCTGCGATACCCGTCCCAGCAGGATCAGCGCCTCCAGGTTCTTCGGGTCCATCTCGACGACGAAGTTGAGCTCGGTGGTCGCCAGCGCGACATTGCCCATCTCGATCTGCACCTTGGCATGGGCGACGTGCGGCAGCACCGAGTGGCGGTCGATCCTCTTCGCCGCGACATAGGCGGCGAGCGCGACGTCGTGCTTTTTCATGCCGGCGTAGGCGTGTCCGAGCTGCAGCCACGCCTCCATCGAGTGCTTGTCTAGCGCCGTGGCCTTCAGAAGTACCTCCGCCGCCGCCTGGTGCTTGCCTTCGGCGAGCAGCGCCTTGCCCTGCGCCAGCTGCCGCGCCAGTTCTTCGGCACCGCCGCCGCAGCCGGCCAATGCCAGCGCGCACAGGAGAATCAGGTTGCGAATGAGGGCCATGGCGTTGCTTCCTTTGACGATCAGATGATGCGCGCCCGGATCCGCGCGCAGACCCAGTCGGAGACGAAAACGATGACGAAGATCACCAGGATGCAGGTCGCGGTCTCATGATACTTGAACAGCTTCATGGTCTTGATGAGCGAAAAGCCGAGGCCGCCCGCGCCCACCAGGCCGAGAATGGTGGCAGCGCGGATGCTGACGTCGAAACGGTAGATCGAATAGCTGATGAAGGCCGGGATCACCTGCGGCACGATGCCGAAAAGGATGACCTGCAGGCGGCCCGCGCCGGTGGCCTGCATGGCCTCGATCGGACCGCGGTCCACGCCCTCGATTTCCTCGGCGCAGAACTTGGCCAGCATGCCGGTGGCGTGCAGCGCGATCGCCAGCACCCCGGCAAACGGCCCCAGCCCCACCGCGCTGACAAAGATCAGTGCGAACACCAGTTCGTTGATCGAACGCAACGCGTTGAGGAACATGCGCGTCGCATGGAACACGACCGGGTGCGGCGTGGTGTTCTTCGCGCCCAGCAACGCGAACGGGATCGACAGGAGGATCGCGATCAGCGTGCCCCAGACCGCGATCTGCACCGTCTCGAGGGTGGCATCGCCCAGCAGGCGCAGGTGGGAAAGGTCCGGCGGGAACATGCGCGAGAAGAAATCCGCCATGAAGGGCATGCCCTTCAACAGCGCCACGGGGTTCATGCCGATCTGCGCGCCGGTAAACCAGAGCACCGCGATCGCTGCGGCGGCCCAGATCAGCGCCCTGACCAGGCGTGCGCCGCGCTGCCGCGACGCCTCGGCAAGCGTGCTCGTGACAGCCGCGTCGAAGGCCAGCGCGCTCACGCCTCTTCCTTCTCCGCCTCGCCTGGCTCGCGGTAGTAGATGCGATGCAGGATCTCGTCGGTCAGCGCGGCAGCAGGCCCGTCGAACACGACCGCGCCGCGGCTCATGCCGACCACGCGCTCCGAGAATTCCCTGGCGTAGTCGACCTGATGCAGGTTGCACAGCACCGTGATGCCCAGTTCCTGCGCCGACTGGCGCAGGTAGCCGAGCACCTGGCGCGCGATCTTCGGGTCCAGGCTCGCCACCGGCTCATCGGCGAGGATCACCATCGGCTGCTGCGCCAGTGCGCGGGCGATCGCCACGCGCTGCTGCTCGCCGCCGGAGAGCGTATCGGCGCGCTGGAACGCCTTGTGGTCCATGTTCACCCGGGCCAGGCATTCAATCGCGATGCGCTTGTCGGCCTCGGGGAAACTGTACAGCAGGCTGCGCCACGCGCTGCGGTAGCCGAGCCGGCCCGTCAGCACGTTGTTGAGCACCGACAGGCGCTTCACCAGGTTGAACTGCTGGAACACCATGCCGAATTGCCGGCGGATCGCGCGCAGATCGCCCCGATGCGCCGTGATCTCGGCCCCATTGTGGAACACCTGGCCCTCGCTCGGATCGACCAAACGGTTGATGCAGCGAAGCAGCGTGGATTTGCCGGCGCCGCTGGGGCCGAGGATCACCAGGAACTCGCCGGCGGCGACATCGATGCTGATGTTGTTCAGTGCCGGCACGCCGGCGCCTCCCGCATAGGTCTTGGACAACCCCCGGATGGAGATCATCGGCTTGCGCTTCGCATCAGGCATATTCATCAGTAGATCCTTGCGCGAATCCAGGTGGAGGCAAAATCGATGATCGTGACCATGGCAAGAATCAGCAGCAGGACGACGCCGGTTTCGCGCCATTCGAACAGGCGGATGGTGGTGACCAGCTCGAAGCCGATGCCGCCCGCGCCCACCATGCCGAGCACGGTGGCCGAGCGCACCCCCACCTCGAACCAGTACAGGTTGTAGGTCACGAACTGCGGCAGCGCCTGCGGCAGCATCGCGAAGGCGATGATCTGCAGGCGGCCCGCGCCGGTCGCGGCGAGCGCCTCGACCGGCCCGTTGTCGATGTTCTCGAGCGCTTCGGCGTAGAGGCGCCCGAGGATGCCGCCGAAGTTGACGCCGAGCGCGAGCGCGCCGGGAAACGGTCCGAGGCCGACCGCGGCGACGAAAAACACCGCCCAGATCAGTTCCGAGACGCTGCGCAGCAGGTTCAGCACCGCCTTGGCCGCGTTGCGCAGTGTCGCGGAGCGCGTCACGTTCGATGCCGCAAGCACGCCGAGCGGCAGTCCGATGATGAGCGCAATGACGTTGCCCCAGAGGGCGATGTAGAGCGTCTCGACCGCCGGCTTCCACAGCACCTCGGCGAACTCCCACTTCGGCGGCGCCATGCGGTAGAAGTATTCGCCGATCGCCGGCAGCGCGCCGGCCAGTTCCTTCGGGCGCAGGCCGACGCCCTCGGCGCACCAGGCAAGAAAGGCGACAACCACGCCGGCGAGTGCGATGTGATGCAGGCGCCAGCGCTTGCGCTCGGCAAGCGCCTGCATCACGCCGTCAGCCGGCGACTGTGTAGCTGCCGTGCCCACCTGCCTATTTCATCTTGCGCAGGTCGAGCTTCAGCGCCGAGGCGATCTCGCGCAGCGGGTCGTAGTCCTTGTCGGTGGCCGGATCGAAACGCGCCACCGTGCCCATCTCGCCGAACGCGAGGTTTTTCACGCTGAAGAAAGCATCCCGGATGCGCTTCTTCATGTCCTCCGACAGGTTCCTGCGGTAGAGCAGCGGATCGTTGGGGATCGGCGGCGAGGTCCAGATCACCTTCAGCTTGTTGCAATCGGCCAGTCCCTTGGCGCAGCCGCGCTCGTAAATCCGGTCGGCGACCGCTCCCGCGTCGACTTTGCCCGAGCCCACCGAGACGATGGTGGAATCGTGCCCGCCGGAGTACATCACCTGCTTGAAATCCTTTTCCGGGGTGATGCCGGCCTTGATGAAGGCGGCCGAAGGCACCATGAACCCCGAGGTCGAACCCGGGTCCACGAACGCAAAGGTCTTGCCCTTCAGATCGGCGAGCGTATTGATGTTGCTGTCCTTGCCCGCGATGATGATCGCCTGGTAACTCGGTTGCATGGTGCGCGCGACCACCGTGACGGCGAACGCCTCGACCGGCGCCACCGTGGTGGCGAGCACATAGGAGAACGGTCCGAGCAGCGCGACATCGACGTGGCCGGCGCGAAGCGCCTCGATGGTGGCGTTGTAGTCCGAGCCGACGAAGGTGTCGATCTTCATGCCGGTGTGCTTGGCGACGATATCCAGGATCGCCTGCGACTGGCGCACCATCGCGCGCGAGTCTTCGGCGGGGATGAATCCGACGGTGAGGACGCCCGGCTTGGCGGTCCCCTGGGCCCAGGCGGGCAGTGCAACGGCGAGCAGCAGCAGTGTTTGCAGTATTCGTTTCATGGCTTCCTCCTCCTGTGGGTGAAATTCCTACCAGCGCATGTTTACGTTCTTTACACGGGTGTAACTCAGCAACTCTTCGAAACACTCCTCCACGCCCAGGCCGCTTTGCTTCCAGCCGCCGTAGGGCTCGCCGATGTAGCGGCCGTTGGAGTTGATCCACACGTAGCCCGCCTCCACCTGCTCGGCCGTCTCCATGGCGAGATCGAGCCGATTGGTGACGATGGCCGCGGTCAGTCCGTATTCCAGGCTGTTGACCTTCTCGAGCATGTCGCCGACGTCGGACCAGGGCAGCACCGACATCACCGGCCCGAAAATCTCTTCGCGCGCGATGCGCATGTCCTGGCGCACGCCGTCGAACACGGTGGGCCGCATGAAGAAGCCGTTCGCGAGCTGCGCGTCCTTGGGCTTGTCCCCTCCGGTGACGAGCGTGGCACCTTCCTTGCGCGCGGAATCGACGTAACCCATGATGCGTGCAAGCTGGCGTTCGGAGACGATCGGCCCCAGCTCGTTCGACTCGATCCACGGAAACCCCACCGGCAGCGCTTCCGCCAGGCGGGCGATCTCATCGACTACCGCACGGCGCAGCGACTCGTGCACGAAAACGCGCGAGGTCGAGCTGCAGGACTGGCCCTGCCGGTTCATGTTCATGCCCTTGATCGCGGCGGCGGCGGCCTGTTTCGGATCGGCATCCGGAAAGATGATGATCGGGTTCTTGCCGCCCAGCTCCAGCGTCACGCGCTTCAGGCCCTCGGCGGCGCCTTTGGCGACGAGGCGCCCCGTCTCGACCGAACCGATGAAGCCGACGCGCGTCACCGTCGGGTGCGCGACCAGCGCGGCGCCGGTCGCGCCGTCGCCGGCGACCACGTTCACCACGCCGGGCGGAAAGATGCCCTCGGCGAGCGCCGCCACTTCGAAGCTCGATAGCGGCGCCTGCTCGGAGCTCTTGATGACCACGCAGTTGCCAGCCGCCAGCGGCGCGGCGGCCTTCTCCACGCAGAAACGGAAGGGATGATTGAACGGATTGAGTTTCGCCACCACGCCGTAGGGCTGGCGCCGCGTGAAATTCATGTGGCGCGGTCCGAGCGAACTGGTGGTGCCCTTCACCTCGGTGATCAGGCCGGCGAAATACTCCAGGCTGTCCGCCGTCCAGTGCATGTCGCCTTCCATGCCCTTCACCGCGTTGCCCGAATCCACCGCGTCGATCAGCGCCAGGCGCTTGGCCTCCCCGCGCACCCGCTTCGCCCAGGACTCCAGGCACTTCGCCCGTTCCTTTATGCCGACCTTGCGCCACTCGAGGAAACCCTTGGCCGCGGCCTTGACGGCGAGATCGACGTCATTGGCGTCCGCGTAGGGCACATCCCCCAGCTTGCGGCCGGTGGACGGGCTGATCGAGACGAAGCTGCGCCCGCTGGTCGCCTCGACCCAGCGCCCGCCGTAGTACAGGCCCCTTGGCTTGTAGCCGAGATCCGGCTCTTCGACTTTCAGTTGCGCGCTCATGCGACGATCGCCGCGCGCAGCACCTTGCGCTCCGCCGCGTCCTGCATCGCCTGGCCCACCTGCTCCAGCTTGTATTTGCCGTCCACCAGTTCGTGGAATGGAAAGCGCTTGCGGTTCGCATGCACGAAATCGAGCGCCTGGATCAGGTGGCGCGGGTGGTAGTTGTGCACGCCCGACAGCGTGATCAGCTTTCGCAGCAGCAGGTTGGCGTCGATCGTCACGTTCGCATTCGGGTTCACCAGGCCTCCCAACACGTAGCTGCCGCCCGTGCGCAGCATTTGAATGCCCGCCGGAATTACCTCGGGATAACCGCACAGCTCGATCACCACGTCGGCGCCTTCGGGTTTGCAGATCTTTTTGATGTTTTTAATCAAATCAACTTCGGTTAAAGATGAAGGATCGAAGGTGTGGTCAGCCCCAAAGCGAAGCGCCAGGTCGCGGCGCGCCGCCACCGTGTCCAGGCCGATGACGAGGCGTGCGCCGCGCGACTTGGCAAGCGCGCAGCCGTACAGGCCGAGCAAGCCCAGGCCCTGCACCACGACCGCATCCCCCATCACGATGCCGGCCTTCTCGGTGACGCAGACGACGGTCGCCACGCCACAGTTGATCGGCGTCGCCTCCTCGTCGGTCAGGTCAGGCGGAAGTTTCAGGATCCAGGAACGCGGCAGGATGTAGCAGTACTCGCCGAAGCCGCCGTGATGGTAGGGCTCGGTCGTGACCGCCATGTGACCGTACTTGTCCACGCCGGGCGACTTCTGCGGCAGGTCCAGCACCTCGGTGTAGTAGTTGTCGCCGGGAATGAAGTACTCGCTCCAGGTGATGCGGTCGCCCACCGCGAGCGCGTCGCCGCGCATGTCCTTCGTGACGCCTTCGCCCAGCGAGACGATGTTGCCGATGATCTCGTGGCCGAGCACACCGGGGCAGGGGTTGGGCCGGTGGCCCAGGTACGAATGGATGTCCGAACGGCAGATGGTGGCCATGCGGATCTTCACCAGTACTTCGCCCTTGCGTGGCTCGCGGATCGGAAACGCGCGGATCTCAAAAGGCTTGTTCGGCGCGTCGTAGACCGCCAGTTTTCCGGAGGTGACCATTACTGCTGCACGCCGTTGATCGCGTAATCGAAAATCTGGTAGCTCTTCAGCGTCGCCGCACCGGCCTTCAGCTTGTACTCGTCGTTCAGCGGCGCGCTCAGGATGAAGGGGACTTTTGCTTCCGATACCCCGCCGTGCGTGCGCAGCCGGTGCCCTTCCAGCCCCGACAAGTCGTGCGCCGCCGCAGCGCCGCCGACACAGACCTCCGCGGTGGAAATGACCACCACGTCCGCCTCGCGGTCGATCGGCAGGTCGTGCACCTTGCAGGCCGTTTCCTTGTCGAGCACGGACTCGATGCCGGGAATGCCGTGGATCGCGTCCATCACCTGCTTCGCCGTCGCCTTGCCGGTGCACCACACGCGCACGAAGCCGCCGAGCGCGCCATGGTGGCCGACGAAGGCATCGGTGATCGGGCAGATCACGCGCGTATCGCCCTTGCCGAACTTCGCGTCAAGGATGTCCTGCAGCCAGATCACGTTCGGCTTGCCCTGCGCGTTCGACTTGTCGTTCATGCCGTGATCGGCGGTCAGCGCGACGATGGCGCCCAGCGCCGCCAGCCGGCCGAAGCACTTGTCGAGGTGCTGGTAGAAGCGCTTCGCTTCCGCCTCCTCGGGCGCGTACTTGTGCTGCACGTAGTCCGTGAGCGACAGGTAAAGCAGGTCGGGCCGGTTCTTCTCGAGCAGCTTGATGCCGGCTTCGAGCACGAACCACGACAGTTCCATCGAGTACATGCCCGGCTGCGGCATGCCGACGAAATCGAGTACGTTCTCGATGCCGTTCTCCTTCAGCGTGCATTTCGAGGCGAACTCGGACGAAAAGCTGACGTTGCCCTTCGACACGTCCAGATTCTTGCCCAGCTGTTTGCGCAGCTTGTCCTTCGCCGTGATCGAGACCACCTTCGCCCCGGCATCCGCGAACTTGGTGATGATGCTGTCGCCGCGCAGCAGCTCGGGACCGGTCATCACCACCGCCTCGCCGGTCTTGACGTCCAGGTAGTAGTTGCCGGAGATGCCGTGCCGGGACGCGGGCGTGCCGGTGATGATCGACATGTTATTCGGGCAGGTGAAGCTCGGCACCGTGCCATCGGCGACCACGCTGAAGCCCTGCTGCATGAAGCGCGCGATGTTGGGGATCGAACCATCGGCGAGGAACTGCCGCAGGTAGGCCGGGTCGCCGCCGTCGATGCACACCACCACCACCGGCTTCTTCGGCCAGCGGTACTTCACGCCATTCACCTCAACCAATGCTTTTTCGGATGCCATTTAACATTCACCTCGTCGTAGGAAACGGTTCACGCGGCACGCGCGGGCTTGGCGAGCGCGCGGTGCAGGCGCTCGCGGCTTTCGATCACGTGCTCGTACAGCAGCCGCTCGGCGAGCTTCTCGTCGCCCTTCGCCACCGCGTTCACGATCGCCTCGTGATCGCGGGTCGAAACAGGGATGTTCTCGGCGCTGCGCGCGATGGTCTCGCGCCGGTAGAGGTCGAGCTCGTTCACGATGCGGCGGTAGTACGCCTGCAGGGCCCGGTTGCGGGCGGCCTCGACGAGCAGCCCGTGAAACTCGACATTCAAAGGGTAGTAGGCGATCGCGTCGCCGGGTTGGCCGCCTCGGCGGCCAACCGCATGCATCTTTTTCACCACGGCGCGGATCTTCTCGACCTGCTCGGGGCGAATGCGCCTCGCCGCAAGGCGGCCGATCAACCCCTCAAGCGCCGCGCGCACCTCGTAGATCTCGTTCGCCTCCTCGAGCGACACCTGCCGCACGAAGACGCCGCGGTTCTTTTCGGTGCGCACCAGGCTCGCCTGCTCGAGCGCGCGGAACGCCTCGCGCACCGGACCGCGCGAGACGCCCAGCTCGGCCGCGATCTCGGCCTCGATCAGTTTGGCGCCCGGCACCAGCTCGCCGCCGAGGATGCGCCGCTCGAGCTCGCGCTGCACCAGCGTGGTGAGCGAAGTCTGCTGCAGCAGTTCAATCGCGGGCGGGGTGGCCATGGGGATGCTTGCGATTAGAGCCCGTTGATTGTAGATTGTCAACAATCTACTGAATCGGCCGCGAATCCAGACTGTCATCGAACCGTCGCCGTTCTGCAATAAGCTTGGCCTGCCAACTCCAGGGAGAACCCGCATGAATTCGAAACACATCTTCGCCGCCTTGCTCGCCGCCGTCTTAGCCAACGGCGCGTTCGCGCAGGGCAAGACCCAGCTGCTCGTCTATACCGCGCTCGAGACCGATCAGCTCAAGGCCTACGAGCAGGGGTTCTACAAGGAAGTCCCCGATGTCGAAATCCGCTGGGTGCGCGATTCGACCGGCGTCATCACCGCGAAACTGCTGGCCGAAAAGGCGAATCCGCAGGCCGACGCCGTGATGGGCGTGGCCGCCTCCAGCCTTGCGCTGCTCGACTCGCAGGGCATGCTGATTCCCTACGCGCCGCTCAACCTCGACGCAATCATGAACAAATACCGCGACAGCAAGAACCCGCCGGCGTGGTTCGGCATGGACGTCTGGGGCGCGACCGTGTGCTTCAACACGGTGGAAGCAAAGAAACGCAACATCCCGAAACCGGAAACCTGGAAGGACCTGACCAAGCCGGCCTTCAAGGGCCAGGTGGTCATGCCTAGCCCCGCCTCCTCGGGCACCGGCTTTTTCGACGTCGTCGCCTGGCTCACGCTGTGGGGCGAAAAGGGCGGCTGGGAATACATGGACAAGCTGCACGAGAACATCGCGCAGTACACCCATTCGGGTTCCAAGCCCTGCAACCAGGCCGCCGCGGGTGAATTCGTGGCCGGCATCTCGTTCGAGTACCGCGGCAACAGCAACAAGGCCAAGGGCGCGCCGATCGACCTGGTGTTCCCGAAAGAAGGCCTGGGCTGGGACCTCGAGGCGTTCGCCATCCACAAGGGCACGAAGAAACTCGAGGCGGCGAAAAAGCTCGCCGACTGGGCCTCGAGCAAGAACGCCATGATCCTCTACGGCAAGAACTTCGCCATCACCGCGCAGCCTGGCGTGGCGCAGCCGCTGCCCAACGTGCCGAAGGATTACGAAGAGCGCCTGGTGAAGATGGACTTCAAGAAGGTCGCCGAATCCCGCGAGCGCATCCTCGCCGAGTGGACCAAGCGCTACAGCGGCAAGGTCGAAAAACGCTGACGCCCTTCCTTCGGCTGGAGGGGATCCGCAAGGAGTTCGGATCGTTCACCGCCCTGCGCGACATCCGCCTGGATGTGTCGCAGGGTGAGTTCGTCTGCTTCCTCGGCCCCTCGGGCTGCGGCAAGACCACGCTGCTCAGGATCATCGCCGGGCTCGAAACGCAGAGCGCGGGCACGATCCTGCAGGGGGGGCGCGACATCTCCACGCTGCCGCCGGCGCAGCGCGACTACGGCATCGTGTTCCAGTCCTACGCGCTGTTTCCCAACCTCTCGGTCGATGACAACGTCGCCTATGGCCTGGTGAACCGGCGTGTCGATCGCCCGGCCATCGCCGCGCGGGTGGCCGAACTGCTCAAGCTGGTCGGGCTGCCGGACGCGGGCGGGAAGTTTCCGGCCCAGCTCTCCGGCGGACAGCAGCAACGCATCGCGCTGGCGCGCGCGCTCGCCACCTCGCCCGGCCTGCTGCTGCTGGATGAGCCGCTCTCGGCGCTCGACGCAATCGTGCGCGTGCATTTGCGGCAAGAAATACGCTCCCTGCAGCAGCGCCTGGGCGTCACCACCATCATGGTCACGCACGACCAGGAGGAGGCGCTGTCGATGGCCGACCGCATCGTGGTGATGAACCAGGGCGTGATCGACCAGGTCGGCACGCCGCTGCAGGTCTACCGCGAGCCCGCGACGCCGTTCGTCGCGGATTTCGTCGGCAAGGTGAACATGCTCGCCGGCACTGTGGAGGCGCCGGGGCTGATACGGATCGGGACGCACAGTTTCGCCTGCGCCTCGTGCAACGGTCCGGCCGGCAGGAACGTCCGCGCCTACCTGCGGCCCGAGGACATCGTGGCGCGTCCGATCGCCGAGGGCGACAGCAACATCATCGAATCGAAGATCGAGAAGATCGAATTCCTCGGCTCCTATTGCCTGGTGCGCGTTGCCGCGCGGGGCCTGGAAGGGCAGCCGCTCACGGTATACCTGTCGCTCAACTACCTGTCCGAGATTGGCCTCGCGGACGGCAGCCCGATGAGGCTGCGCATCCTCGCCGAGCGCATGCGCGTGTTCGAGGCCTGATGTCGGCGATCCTGCGCCAGCCGGCCGTCCTTCGGCAGCGCGTGCACTGGTCGGACCGCGTCGCGCACCTGCTGCTCGCGCTCATCGCGGCCGCGCTCGCCGCCTTCCTTGCCGGGCCACTGTTCTCCATCCTCGCGCAGAGCGTCGAGGGCAAACAGGGCGAATTCGTCGGGCTGGACAACTTCTTCGCCTATTTCGGCACCCCAGCGCTGGCGAATTCGCTCTGGAACAGCGTCTGGACCTCGCTCACGGTCACGGCGATCGTGCTGCCGGCCGCCTTCGCCTTCGCGTATGCGCTGACGCGCAGCTGCATGCCGTGGAAAGGCGTGTTCCGCACCATGACGCTGACGCCGCTGCTGGCGCCCTCGCTGCTGGCGGCGATCTCGTTCATCTACTGGTTCGGCAACCAGGGTGTCCTGAAATCGTGGCTGCTTGCGCTTGGCATCGAGCAAATTTACGGCGCGCCGGGCATCATCCTGTCGCAGCTGTTCAGCGTGTTCCCGCACGCACTGATGATCCTCATCACCGCGCTGTCGCTGGCGGATGCCCGCCTGTACGAGGCGGCGGACGCGCTCGGCACCAGCGCCGCACGCAAGTTCTTCACCATCACGCTGCCCGGCGCCAAGTACGGCATCGCCAGCGCGGCGATGGTGAGCTTCACGCTGGTGATCACCGATTTCGGCATCCCCAAGGTGATCGGCGGCAACTTCAACGTGCTCTCGACCGACGTGTTCATCCTGGTGATCGGGCAGCAGGATTTCCCCCGCGGCGCGGTGGTGGCCCTGTTCCTGCTCGCGCCGGCGCTGCTTACCTTCGTCGTCGACCGCATCGTGCAGAAAAAGCAGACCTCGATGCTGAGCGCGCGCGCCGTGCCCTATGCGCCGAAGCCCAGCCGCGGCTTCGACGCCGCGATGACAGCCTACTGCGCCATCATCGTCGTTCTGATGCTCGCGGTCGCAGGCATGGCGGTCTTCGCCTCGTTCGTGAAGTTCTGGCCCTACGACCTGTCGTTCAGCCTGCGCCACTACGCGTTCGGCATCATCGATGGTGAGGTCAACGTGGCGATGAAGAACAGCGTCATGCTCGCGCTGTGGACCGCCACGGCGGGAACCGCCCTCGTCTTCTGCGGCGCCTACCTGATGGAGAAGACGCGCGGCGCGGACTGGCTGCGTGCCCCGGTGCAGCTGCTGGCGCTGATCCCGATGGCGGTGCCCGGACTGGTGCTCGGCCTCGCCTACATCTTTTTCTTCAACTCGCCGCAGAACCCGCTCAATTTCCTCTATCACACGATGACGCTGCTGGTGCTCTGCACGGTGGTCCACTTCTATACCACCGGCCACCTGACCGCGGTCACCGCGTTGAAGGCGCTGGATACCGAGTTCGAGTCGGTGTCGGCCTCGCTCAAAGTGCCGTTCTGGAAGACTTTCTGGCGCGTGACGCTGCCCATCTGCACGCCGGCGCTGATCGACATCAGCCGCTACTTCTTCATCAACGCCATGACCACCATCTCGGCGGTGGTGTTCCTCTACTCCCCCGACACGCGGCTGGTGTCGGTGGCGATTCTCAACCTGGACGAGGCGGGCGAACCCGGCGCCGCCGCCGCCATGGCGGTGCTGATCGCCATGACCTCGCTTTCTGTCTGTATCCTTTACCTTGGCATCGGCCGGCTGGCCGAGCGCCACACCCAACGCTGGAGAAAACCGTCATGAAAGATCCCATCCTTCTCACCCCCGGCCCGCTCACCACCTCGCGCAAGACCAAGGAAGCGATGCTGCGCGACTGGGGCTCCTGGGACATTGAATTCAACCGCATCACCGAGCGCGTCCGCGAAAGCCTGGTGAAAATCATACATGCGGAAGGCACTCATGAATGCGTTCCTCTTCAGGGTAGCGGCACCTTTGCGGTGGAAGCGGCGATCGGCACGGTGGTGCCTAGAAACGGCCACGTGCTGGTGCCGGTGAACGGCGCCTACTGCCAGCGCATCGCGAAGATCTGCAAATACCTCGGCCGCCGCTTCAGCACCATCGACTACGCCGAAAGCGCGCAGGTCCGCGCCGAGGATGTCGAGGCGCGCCTGGCGCAGGATCCGTCGATCACGCACGTCGCGCTGGTGCATTGCGAGACCGGCACCGGCATCCTCAATCCGCTCGAAGACATCGCAGGCGTGGTGGCGAAGCATGGCAAGGGATTGATCATCGACGCCATGAGCTCCTTCGGCGCGATCGATATCGACGTCCGCAGGATTGCGGTGGACGCGGTGGTCGGCGCCTCGGGCAAGTGCCTCGAGGGCGTTCCGGGCATGGGCTTCATCCTCGTGCGCCGCGCGGTGCTGGAAAAATGCGAGGGCAATTCGCATTCGCTCGCCATGGACCTCTACGACCAGTGGGTGTACATGGCGAAAACCACGCAATGGCGTTTCACGCCGCCGACGCACGTGGTGGCGGCGCTCGACGAGGCTATCCGCCAGTTCGAGGCCGAAGGCGGCCAGCCGGCGCGCGGCGCCCGCTACGCGAAGAACTGCGAGCAGCTCATTTCCGGCATGCAGGCGCTCGGCTTCCAGAGCTTCCTGCCGCGCGCGCTGCAGGCGCCGATCATCGTCACCTTCCACGCCCCCGTCGATCCGGCCTACGACTTCAAGCGTTTCTACGACGAAGTAAAAAAACGCGGCTACATCCTCTATCCGGGCAAGCTGACGCAGGTGGAAACCTTCCGCGTCGGCTGCATGGGGCATTTCGGCCCCGAGGGCATGAGCGGCGCGGTCGCGGCCATCGCTGACACCGTCAAAGCGATGGGCATCAAGCGCATCGCCGCGGCGGCTTGACCCAACTCGCTCTTTTCGACCTCGACAACACCCTGCTCACGGGGGACAGCGACGACGAGTGGTTCAACTTTCTCGCCGCCGAGGGCGCGCTCGACCGCGCGGCTGGCGAGGCGGCGAAGGAAGACATGGTGCGCCGCTACCGGGAAGGCAGCGTCGGCACGCTTGAGTTCTGCGAGTATTTCCTCCAGCTCTTCGTGCCGCACGAGCTGCCCGTGCTGCTCGCCTGGCGCGAGAAATATATCCGCGAGTGGATCGTGCCGCGCATCCCCGACTCGGCGCGCCGGTTGCTGGACAGCCACCGCGACGGCCTCGTCGTCATCGCCACCGCCACCAACCGCTTCATCACCGAGCCGATCGCGAAGGAACTCGGCGTCGAGCACCTGATCGCCACCGAACCCGAAATGCGCAACGGCCGCTTCACCGGCCGGGTGGCAGGCACACCGAGCTTCCGCGAAGGAAAGGCAACGCGCACCCTGGAGTGGCTGGCCGCGCGCGGGCAGACGCTTGGCGATTTTTCCGAAAGCTGGTTCTACTCGGATTCCATCAATGACCGGCCGCTGCTTGAGCTTGTGACGCATCCGGTGGCAGTGGATCCGGATGTGCGTCTCTCGGACCTTGCCGCGGAGCGCGGTTGGTCAGTGCTGAGGTTGGCAAGGTAACCATGAGCGATTGCGTCGTGCAACGATCTGGGGGCTACCGGTCGCAAGGCTCGGCGGCGCTGCCTAGGCTACGATCCTCCTGACCGGTGTGCCCTGCCACAACAAACCCGAGAAGGCGACGTTCGTATCAAGCATCAGCCGCACGGCGGCTTTCGGCTCGAGCAGGCCGGCGCGACGCGCTTCCTGCGCCAGCCGGTCCGGTAAATCGATCTGTACTGTCGTCATCGGTGGCTCCTGCGATCACAGGATTATGAGGCAAACCAATCAATCGCGCAGTTCAGAGCTTTCCGGGGAAGGTGGCTGGCCGGTGCTCAGACTGGCGCGCCTGACTCGGCACCTGTCAACCAGGCCCGCCCTAGGCGGCCTCACCCGATCGAAGCGGACCAATTCTAAATTCGTCACGGCTAATGACTTCTTCTAGTTTCAGCATCGCTCTATCAACGGCTAGCGATATTCCTCCATGACGTTCTTCTGGCTGGCAAGGGCGGCGGCGGTCATTCGTGCGGCGACCCAAATCCGGGCGGTAGCATCAATGGCCGCCGAGTCACTCCAAGCCTAGCTGGCGGAGCATATCGAGAAACCGCGCGAGCATTTCGCGGTCCTTTACGATAACCAGGCGGGCCTCGATTTGCTTCAGCCGGAAACCGGGCTCGAGCCGCAGGACCTCGCGGGCTTCTCGTCGAGCGTCGTCGGTACGTCCGCGCGCCTGATGCACTCCCGCTAAAATCAGGCGGCAATCCGTGTATGCGGGCTCTCGCTCGAGCGCATTTCGCAATACCCGTTCGGCATCTTCGTATTCACCGCATTGGTATTGTGCATACCCGAGGATGTTCAGGTACCAGGCCGGATATGTGGGAAAGAGCCGCATTGCACGGCGCATGGCGATGATCGCATCGCCGGGCCTGCCAGAAACCGCATAGGAGCAGGCTAGGTTTGCCACGTTGTCCGCGTGATTCGGATTCAGGGCTACCGACCGCTCTCCGGCGGCGATCGCCTGGTCATGGGCCAGTGCAAGAAGTTGGTGGTAACCCAGCAGCGCGTGCGCATCGGCGCAAGTCTCATCGAGGTCCAGCGCCTTGCGGGCGAGATTGGCGGCTTGCTGCAGGGAATTGGGCGCCGATTCGCTCCAGCCATAGCGCGATGCGCTCAGATGGGTCCAGGCCGTTCCCAGATAACCCATAGGCGAATCGGGTTCGATCCGAATCACGTGCTCGAAGCAGTTCGCGGCCTGGGCATTGGCCTCTCGGGTGATCCGGTTAAGCGAATCCAGCCCCCGGTAGTAGGCATCCAGCGCCTCGGGCTTGCGCAACAAGCGCCGCCATACGGACGCCTGCTCGCCGCGCAGGAGCTTCACATCCAGCGCAGCCACGATTTCACGGGTAATTTCGTCCTGGACCGCGAAAATGTCATCGAGACGCCGGTCGTAGCGCTCGGCCCAAAGGTGATGGCCCGTGGCAGAGGCGATGAGCTGCGCGGTAATTCGTACGCGATCTCCGGTGCGCCGGACGCTGCCTTCGAGTACATGGCTAACGCCAAACTCCCGGCCTACCTGCCTCACGTCCACCGCGCGGCCCTTGTACGTGAAAGTCGAATTTCGCGCGATTACCAGCAATCCAGACAGCTTGGACAGGTCGGTGATGATGTCCTCGCTGATTCCGTCGCTGAAATATTCCTGCTCCGGGTCGCCGCTCATGTTCTGAAAGGGCAGCACGGCAATTGACGGCCCATCCGGCAGCACCAGTTTCCGTTTGAGCGGCGAGGCTGTCGATCCGGATTCGGCCGCGCCGCCCGCGCGAACCCGATATGCCCGCACCGGCTCGGCGATGTTCTTGACCATCTGTTCACCTTGGTCGTCGAAGTTCGCCTTTACCTTGCCTTTCACAGCGGTGCGAATTGATTCCGAAACCGTGATGCCGCCAGGTTCGGCCAAGCCTTCGAGCCGAGCGGCGATGTTCACACCGTCGCCGTAGACGGTTCCATCAGTCTTTTCAATCACATCACCCAGATGTACGCCGATCCGGAAATGCATTCGAGAATCTTCCGGCGCCGCACTCGAGGAAACGCCGAGTTCCTGCTGAACCGCAAGCGCCGCTGCCACCGCTCCGGCAGCGGTCTCAAACACCGCCAGCACCGAATCCCCTGCCATGTCGATGACACGGCCCTGGTTAGCCTCGATCTGAGCCCTGAAGACGCTTCTAGCAGCGTCAAGGGCAGTCACAGTGGCACGCTCATTGCCCGACATCAGGCGCGAGTAGCCCACCACGTCCGCAGCCAGAATTGCGGCAAGTCGCTGTTTGAGATCAGATCCACTCACCGGCGTTGGTCCCTCCTCGAGCCTTGTAGCCGGTGCATGTTACCGCCGCTGTGGTGGAGCGTTTGAATGACCGCATTTGGTTGCGGTCGTTCGCAGGCTGTCAGACGGCGCCTGCGCGGAAGGTGTCCAGGGTTATCCAGCCACGAACTTCGGCGCGATCCTGCGCAGCTTTTCCGGGTCGATGCGGCCGCTCCTCTGGATGTAGCTCCTGGCGAAATCGCGCGGCGCAAGGCGCATGTGCTCGGGGAAATGCTCGTACCAGGTCGCGCTCGCGTCCGCCGCGGCGACCAGCTTCTCCACGATCGGCCGGCGCAAGGTTTCGAAAGCGGCAAGTGCCTCTGGAATGTTTTTCTCATACTGCGAAAGAGCATTGACCAACGCAATTGCATCCTCCATCGCGAGCCGCGTGCCCGAGCCGATGGAAAAATGCGCGGTGCGCTGCGCGTCGCCGATCAGCACGACGTTGCCGCGCGACCAGTGGCGGTTGCGCACGTTGGGAAAATTGCGCCAGATGGACTTGTTTGACACCAGCTTGTGGCCCTGGAGCACGTCGGCGAAGACCTGCTCGCAGTACGCCAGCGTCGCGGCCTCGTCCATGCGCTCGAAGCCCGCGCGCGACCAGGTCGCCGCATCGCACTCGAACACGAACGTGCTCATCGATTGCGAATGCCGGTAGTGATGCGCGTTGAAGAAGCCCGCATCGTTCTGTACGAAAGTCTGGGTCAGCGTGTCGAACACCTTCGTCGTGCCGAACCAGGCGAACTTGTTGCTTAGCGGCGTGATCGTCGTTCCGAAATCCGCAGCCTTGCGGATTGCCGAGTTGGCGCCGTCCGCGGCTACGACCAGGTCATAGCTTTTCAGGTTTTCCGCATTGATGTTTTTCTCGAATTCAATCGCAACCCCTGCCCCTTCCAGCTGGCCGCGCAACAATTGCAGGAACTTCAGCCTGCCGATCGCGCAGAACCCGATGCCGTCGATCACCACCGGCGTGCCGCGCAGGATCACGCTGATGTCGGTCCAGGCCTCCATCTCCGGGGTAATGCGGTTGTAAGTCTCGGAATCGTCGGCGCGCAGAAACTCCAGTGCCCGCTCGGAGAAAACCACGCCGAAACCGAAGGTGGAATCGCGCGCGTTCTGCTCGACGACCCGCACCTCCCATTCCGGCAGCTGGCGCTTCACGAGGTAGGCCAGGTACAGGCCGGCGGGCCCCGCGCCGGCAATGAGCATCTTCATGGTGTCATTCGGTGAAAAGTTCCATGACCAGTTCGCGCAGCCAGCGGTTGCCCGGATCGCGCTCGAAGCGCTCGTGCCAGTGCGCGGCGACGTCCGCCGGCGGAATCGGCACCGGCGGCGGCAGCGCCTTGAACCTGCCGCGCTTCAGGTAGACCCGCGCCACCTTCGAGGGCAGCATGAGGATCAGGTCTGAGCGTTCCAGAACCATTGGCACCACGGTGAAATGCGGCACGCGCAGCGCGATCTTGCGCGCGAGCCCGGCGCGCTCCAGCGCTTCCTCGATGACGCGGTGGCCGCCCTTGTAGGACACCAGCGCGTGCGAGGCGGCGAGGAACTGCTTGCGGGTCAGTTTCCTGCCGATGTCCGGATGGTCGGCGCGCATGAGGCAGACATAGGGATCGCGGAACAGCGGCTGCCGGCGCACCGGCGGCCCCAGTCCCGGCAGGAAGCCGACCGCGAGGTCGAGCGAGCCCGCCGCGAGCGCGTCGCCTATGTCCTCGACCTCCAGCGCCACCGCTTCCAGTCGTACACCAGGTGCGGTGCGCTGCGCGCGCTCGACCAGCGGCGGCAGGAACTCGATCTGGCCCAGGTCCGACATGTAGAAGCGGAAGGCGCGCGTGGAGGTCGCCGGGTCGAAGCCCGGGCCGTGCGATAGCGCGGCTTCGAGCAGCGCCAGCGCCTGGCGCACCGGCTCGGCCAGCTCGCGCGAGAACGGCGTCGCGTCCATGCCGGTGGGCGTGCGCACGAACAGCGCGTCCTCGAACTGCACACGCAGGCGCGCCAGCGCGTTCGACACCGCCGGCTGCGTCAGGCCCAGGTGCCGCGCCGCCAGGGTGACGCTGCGGTCGCGCAGCACCGCGTCGAACACCCGCAGCAGGTTTAGGTCGAGGGCACTTACATTCATGAAAATGATTCATATCATGACTGACATTAATTTGACAAATGCGAAGCCGGAGTCCTACCCTAGCCGCTCCTTAGAGGAGGAACCCATGAAGAAGACCGTTTGCATCGCACTTGCGCTCGCCGTGCCTGTGTTCGCACAAGCCCAGGAGACCACCCTGCGCCTGGTTAGCGCGTTTGCCGAAAACACCACGTACGTGAAGGACCTCGAGCCGATGATGAAGAAGCTCAACGCCGAGGGCAAGGGCGTGCTGCAGATCAACTTCATCGGCGGCCCCAAGGCGATGCCGCCGTTCGAAGTCGGCAACGCGGTGCGCACCGGCGTGGTCGACATCGGCATGAGTACCGGCGCCTTCTACACCAACATCATGCCCGAGGCCGACGCGCTAAAGCTGACCCAACTGCCGGCGCCGGAGCTGCGCAGGAACGGTGCCACCGACCTGGTCAACAAGATCTGGAACGAGAAGGCCAACATGCAGTACCTCGGCCGCGTCATCGACTACACGCCATTCCACCTCTACCTCACGAAGAAGATCGACAAGCTCGACCTCACCGGCCTGAAGCTGCGCATCACTCCCGTGTACCGCGATTTCTTCCAGGCCCTGGGCGCGACCGTGGTGCAGACCGCACCCGGCGAGGTCTACACCGCCCTAGAGCGCGGCGTGGTGGATGGCTACGGCTGGCCGATCAACGGCATCTTCGACTTCAACTGGCACGAGAAGACCAAGTTCCGCGTGGATCCGGGCTTCTACAGCGCCGAAGTCTCGCTGGTGATGAACCTCGACAAGTGGAAATCACTGACCCCGGCGCAGAAGGACTTCCTCATGCGCCACGTCATCGCACACGAGGCAGGCGCCGTCTCCTGGAGGAAGATCAACGAGGAGGACACCAGGAAGCAGGCGCAGGCCGGCATCCAGGTGATCACCTTCGACGCCGCCACCACGAAGCAGTACGTCGACAAGGCCTATGACGTGGCCTGGACCAACCTCATCAAGGCGAGCCCGCAGTACGGCCCGCAGATGAGGAAGCTGTTCAGCAAATAGTGCAGCGGCTCTCGGAACAGTACGGACGCTTGCTGGCGGGCCTTTCGCTCGCCGGCTGCGCCGTGCTGCTCCTGATGATGCTGGTGATCTGCGCCGACGTGTTCCTGCGCAACGTTCGCATCGCGCCCGGGATGCTCGGGGTGCCGTGGGCGAACGAGGTGACGGAGTACGCGCTGTATCTCATCACCATGCTCACCGCTCCCTGGCTGCTGCGCCAGGGCCAGCACATCCGCGTCGACGTTCTGCTGCGCGTGATTCCGCGCAAGCTGGCCTGGTATTGCGAGTGGGCGGTGGACCTGATCGCGCTCGGCTGCTGCGCCGTGATCGCCTTCTACGGCGTCAAGGCCGTCCTCTCCAGCCACGCCATCGGCGGCACGGTCGTC
>JANNXB010000424.1:0-5706 GCA_031409355.1 Betaproteobacteria bacterium
GTGGCGCGGCAGGTGGGGGCGGCGCTGGCGGAGCGGCTGAAGCAGCCGGTGGTGATCGAGAACATCGCGGGCGGCGGGGGAACATCGGGGCGGACCGGGCGGCGAAGTCGCCGGCGGACGGCTACACGCTGTACCTGGGGACCAACGCCACGGTCGGCCTGAACACGCTGGTCTACAAGAAGCTCCTGTTCGATCCGATCAAGGACCTGGCGCCGGTGTCGATCGTGGCGGAGAGCCAGACGGTGCTGGTGGTGCATCCTTCGGTGCCGGCGAAGAGCGTGGCCGAGCTGGTGGCACTGGCGAAGGCGAAGCCGGGCACGCTCAATTTCGGCTCGACGGGCACGGGCCCGGCGACGAACGACCTGCTCGGCGGCCAGATCCAGCTCATGTTCAACGACACCTCCGTCCCACACGTGAAGGCGGAAAAGCTGCGCGCGCTGGCGGTGACGGGCAAGCAGCGCTGGCGCGACGCGCCGGAGATCCCGCGCTAGCCGTTGGCTTTGCGGACGATCTGCGGCCAGCGCGTGTCGCGGAATTCCTTCGGCAGGCGCGGATCCTCGCGGATTGCCGCAGGCACGGCATCGAGGCAGTCGAGGCGGAATTTCCGGCGCACGTCGAGCGCGGGCGCGGAGGCTGCGAAGCGGCCGACCGCCTCGATGGCGCGCAGGAGGTCGCGCCTGGAATGCCCGGGCTGGTTCAGGTACGCGGCGACGATCTCGATGGCAAGGCGGGCCTGCTCCGCCCCTTCGGGCGTGCGTTTTGCCGGCAGGTGGTGCAGGTTGCCGATTTTCGAGCGCAGCAGTTCGATCGGATGGATGACTTTGAGCCGGTGGCCGGCGAAGGCGATCGTGACAGCGGACCTGGCGACGGCCGCGGTCTGCGGGCCGATGACGCCGGTCAGGTAGTCGATGCGGATGGGCTCCCGGTAGCCCTTCATCTCCACCAGCAGGACCGCCGTGTTGGGTGGTGGATCGTCGAATCCGGCAATGCGCAATTCGTGGCGGTAGGCGAGGTCGCGGGCGGCCCGGACGGCCTCCGCCCTGGTGCCGATGAAATCGATGTCGCGCGTCAGCGCGTCGATGCGCGGCCGCACGTGGAAGTAGCCGCTCCAGAAGGCGACGGCCTGCCCGCCGACGAGGATGGTGCGGTCGGTGTGCGTCCTGCCGATGAGGTCGGCGGCGTCCTTCGGCTGCAGGATCACCGCGGGATCTTGCCCCAGTGCAGGACCTTGATCTTCGAGCCGTCCAGGAACGCCGCCTTGCGGAAATCCTCCGGCGCAAGCGCTTCGGCGATCCCCGCAGCGGAAGGCTGGCCCGCTGCGGCCTTCGGCCGGCCCTTCGGCACGGCCGAGAGTTCGAGCCCGAGCGCATCGAGCAGGCGGCAAAGGTCGTCCAGGCCGATGTCCTCGCCGCGGCTCTCGACGCGGTTGACTTTCTCGCGGCGCAGTCCGGCCAGGTCGGCGAGCTTCTGCTGCGACAGGCCGCGTTGGCGGCGGCGCAGGGCCACGACTGAGTATAGGTGCTGTTTCACGCACATAATATGCTATAAAACGCACAATATAGCAAGCACCGCCTGCGTCTTCGGCGGAGATAGAATGCTGATTCCTCGACTGGTTTTTGGGAAACCTCCATGAGCGTCACGCGCGGCTGGCAGTTCTTCATGCACCCAGGCCCCACCAACATCCCGCATCGCGTATTGCAAGCAATGCAGCGGCCGGCGGTGGATTTCACGGCGCCGGAGTTCGTTGCGCTGCGCGACCGGTCGCTGGAGCGGCTGAAGGGGGTGCTGAAGACGAAGCAGGGGTTCGTCGTCGCCTATGCGGCCTCGGGGCACGGGGCGTGGGACGCGAGCATCGCGAACCTCTTTTCGCCGGGCGACAAGGTGCTGGTGTGCCAGGCGGGGTATTTCTCGGAGAACTGGGCGACGACGGCGCGGCAGTACGGCGTCGAGGTCGAGTCCGTGGTCACGCCCGATCGGCGCGCGGTCGATCCGAACGCGGTCGCCGAGCGGCTGGCCGCCGACAAGTCGCATTCGATCAAGGCGGTGCTGATCTCGCAGAACGAGACCGCGACGGGCATGCGGCACCCGGTGGCGGAGGTGCGCGCGGCGATGAACCGCGTGAAGCATCCGGCGCTGTATTGCGTGGACACGATTTCGTCGCTCGCTTCGTACGACTTCCGCATGGACGAGTGGGGCGTGGACCTGGTGGTCGGCGGCTCGCAGAAGGGCCTGATGATGCCGCCGGGGATGTCGTTCACGGCGATCAATGCGCGCGCGTGGGAGGTTTCGCAGAAGGCGAAGAACCCGCGCCGCTACTGGGACTGGCGCCCGATGGTGGAAGGCGGCCGGCAGGTGCGCTTCTGCGGCACGGCGCCGATCCCGTTCTTCTACGGCCTGGAAGCGGCGCTCGACATGATCGAGGAGGAGGGGCTGGAGAACGTGTTCGCGCGCCACCGGCGCCTCGCGGAGGCGACGCGCGCCTGTGTGCGCCAGTGGGGCAAGGGCGGCGGGCCGGAAATTTATTCGCTGGATCCGGAGGCCGCGTGCGATTCGCTGACGGCGGTGCTGTGCCCGGCCGGGCATGACGCGGACAAGGTGCGCGCGATCGCCTCCGAGAAATACAGCGTCGCGCTGGGCCGCGGCCTGGGCGCGCTGCAGGGACGCGTGTTCCGCATCGGGCACATGGGCGACATCAACGAGCCGATGCTGCTGGGCGCGCTGGGCGGGATCGAGCTCGCGCTGGCGGAGGCGGGCATGCCGCACGCGCGCGGCGGGGTGGAGGCGGCGATGGATGCGTTGCGGGCGCCAGCGGCGGTCCAAAAGTCCGTCAAGGCGGCGTAGCGGTGGCGTTCGACGTGCGCTCGCACGAGGAGCTGCACGCATTGCTGAATGAATGGGCGGACATCATTCCGGCGGAGTTCCAGGTTGTTCCGCTCATCGATCCTGCGAAGGCGAAGCGTTTTCTTTCGAAGAAGCGCCGCTGATGGCCAAGAGCATCGAGATCGACCGCAAGAAACGCCTGCGCGAGGAACCGGGCAAGGGGCATAACCGCTGGCATCCGGACATCGCGCCGGTGATCGAGGCGGCGCCGGGCGAGGAGGTGACGCTCGAGACGCGCGACGCGAACGACCTGCAGATCCATGCCGGTACGACGGCGAAGGACCTGGAGAAGCTGGAGAGGACGGTCGCGCATCCGCTCACCGGCCCGGTGTACGTGAAGGGGGCGGAGCCGGGCGACCTGCTGGAGATCGAGTACCTCGACATCGTGCCCGAGCGCTACGGCTGGACGCGCTTCGCGCCGGGCGGCGGTTTCCTGCCGGATCTCTTCGACCATCACTTTGTCGTGCACTGGGACATCAATCCCGAGTACGCGACCTCGCCGCAGCTGCCGGGGGTGCGCATTCCAAACGGCGCGTTCATGGGGACGGCGGGGGTGGCGCCGTCGCACGAGCAATTGAAGAAGTGGAACGACAGGGAAATGGAATTGCTGGCGCGCGGCGGGCGCGTGTTCCCGCCGACGGCGGCGCATGCGGTGCCGTCGCAGGGCAAGGTGGCCGAGGAGGGCCTGCGCACGATCCCGCCGCGCGAGAACTGCGGCAACGCGGACGTGAAGCAGCTGACAAAGGGATCGAAGCTCTTCGTGCCGGTGGCGGTGGACGGCGCACTCTATTCGGTGGGCGACGGGCACTACGCGCAGGGCGATTCGGAGTGCTGCGGAACGGCGATCGAGATGGGCGCCACGGCGCAGGTGCGCTTCAAGCTTCACAAGGGTGAAGCAAGGGCAAAGAACATCGTCTGGCCGCGCTTCTCGCACCCGGGCTTCTTCCAGGATCCGAAGCATGCGATGCCGCGCAATTTCATCGCCACCATGGGCATGCCGATCACGGCCGAGGGCCGCAACGAGAACTGCGACATTTCGCTTGCCGCGAGGAACGCGGTGATCCACATGATCCAGTTACTAGAGGAGCGCGGCTGGACGCGCGAGCAGGCCTACGTGCTGTGCAGCGTCGCGGTGGACCTGCGCGTCTCCAACGTGGTGGACGTGCCGAACGTCACGGTCTCGGCGTTGCTGCCGGAGGATATTTTCGGCCGGGGCTAGATGAGCGCTAGCGCGAAAGTTGCGGTACGAATTCGCGCGGGGAGAGGACGTCCGATCCCGGCGGGGGTTTGCGGCCGAGGGCAAGGTCGCCGGTGACGAGTACGCTTCCCGGTTGGTCGATAAGCAGGGACCAGAGGTGATTGTCTTTCGCGTCGGGCGCCCCGGTGCGGGCTTCTGGCTCGCGGACGATGGCGTGGGTCGCGATCTCCGTGAGGATCTGGTCGATCTCGTTCGTGGTCAGGCCGTGAAGCTTGCGGATTTTTGCGCGCAGCAGCACTTCGCGGTACTCGGCCAGCAACTGATCCGACAGCAGGAACGGGAAAGCGCCCCGGCGCATGCCGTCGAGGATCCTGGCGGTAGGGGAACCGGCGTCCGCGGTGATCAGGCCGGCGACCACCACATTGGTGTCGATGACCGCGACCGGATGCTTCATCGTCGCCGGGCGGCGCGCGTCTCGGCCACCGCGAGGCGCAGCGCCTGCGTCTCGGTGAGGGAAGCCCGCGCGCGCGCTTTCGCGACCAGTGCGTCGGCGCTGCGCGCGCTCTTGATGCCGTAGAACTGCAGGCTTTCCTCGATCAACTGGCCGATGGTCTTGCCGCGCTGCACCGCGGCTTCGCGCAGCGCGCGGTGACGTTCGTCGCTCAGGGTGATGGTCAGGCGGGCCATGAAGGAGTCAAGGGCAAGGAGTCAAGGGCAGGTGCCTTGGTGTGTTAGCACCAAAGCATCATAGCATACGCGGTTACCTCGCTTATTAACGCGCCGGCAGGTCGCCGGCCGCGGCTAAGGCGTTCCACGCCAGTATCGCGGTAGCGCGCCCGGCGCGCGCCAGTTGCGCCGGCTTTGCCAGGTTGCGTCTGTCCAGCGGCGTCAGGACATGCCGGACATCGCTCTCCCGCCGATCGAAGCCCGCCACCAGCCGCATCGCCGGGATCCCGTGTCTGGCGAAATGGAAGTGGTCCGAGCTCTGCATCAGCGGCAGGTAGGTTCCCAGTTCCAGGCCGTTCTCCTTCGCCACTTTCTTCACCCAGGCATCCAGCTTCGGGAAGTCGCTGGTCAGGACGGTGAGGTGGTCGTCGCCGGCGACGGTGTCGAGGTTGATGTTCATCTCCATCTTGTCGCGCTCGGGCTGGCTCATGCGGTCGAGGTATTGCCTCGATCCGGCCAGGGCCCATTCCTCGGCGCTGAAGATGCAGAGGCGCAGGCCGCGCTCGCAGTCCTTCATGTGCGGGGCGAGGGCGCGGGTGACGGCCAGGGCGACGGCGACGCCGGTGGCGTTGTCGAGGGCGCTTTCGGCGAGGTCGTGGCCGTCGACGTGGGCGGAGAGGACGACCCATTTGTCGCCGCGGCCGGGCAGGTCGAGGACCAGGATTTCGGTGGTGGATTCGTGGTCGGTGCCGTTGAGGATCAGGCGGACCTTTTGGTTTGCAAGCCTCAGGGAAGATTCAAAATCCGTTGCCGCGGCGGGGATGCCGGGGCCGCCGGCGCGTCCGGAGGAGCCGCAGACGGGGCCGATACCGGGTTCGGGGCTGGCGATGAGGAAGCCGGCCGCGCCGCGCTCCGTGGCCCAGCCGAGCTTGCGGCGGCGGTGGATGGTCTGCGAGCTGAAC
>JANNXB010000425.1:0-1763 GCA_031409355.1 Betaproteobacteria bacterium
GGGCCGATTTTCTTCGAGTTCATCCAGAGGAAGGGCGACGAAGGCTTCGGCGAGGGCAACTTCAAGGCGCTGTTCGAGTCGATCGAGCTCGACCAGATACGGCGCGGCGTCCTGAAGGCGAAGTAATATCGGGCTCTGACCCCGATTTTCCAGGACCATGAAACTCAAATACCAGGCGGGATTCGGCAATACCTTCCAGAGCGAGGCTGTGAAGGGCGCGTTGCCAGTTGGCCGGAACTCACCGCAGCGCGCGCCGCGCGGGCTGTACGCGGAAGTGCTCTCCTTCACCGCGTTCACCGCGCCGCGCGCCGAGAACCTGTCGACGTGGGTCTACCGGATGCGGCCGTCCGCGATGCAGGCGCCGTATCGCCGCATTTCGAACGGCTTGCTGCGCGGCGGACCGTTCACTGAGATCGAGACACCGCCCAACCGCCTGCGCTGGAATCCGCTGCCGATCCCGGCCAAGGCGACCGACTTCGTCGATGGCCTCGCGACCATCGCCGGCTCCGGGGACCCTGCCTCACAGACCGGACTCGCGGTCCATGTCTACCGCGCCAACCGCTCGATGACCGACCGCTACTTCAGCAACGCGGACGGCGAAATGATGCTGGTGCCGCAACTGGGTGGGATTGCGATTTTTTCAGAACTGGGAAAAATTGAAGTGCAGCCCGGGGAGATCGCCGTCGTGCCCCGTGGCCTGAAATTCAAGCTCGGCCTTCTCGAAAAGGCCGCACGCGGGTACATCTGCGAGAACTACGGCTCCCACTTTCGGCTGCCGGAGTTGGGGCCGATCGGCTCGCAGGGCCTCGCGCAGAAACGCGACTTCCTCGCGCCTGTGGCCGCGTACGAAGAGCGCGGCAAGAGCGAACTCGTGCTCAAGTTCCTCGGCAACCTGTGGTCCGCCGAGGCGAAGCACTCGCCGCTCGATGTGGTGGCCTGGCACGGCAACGGCGCGCCGTACAAATACGACCTGGCGCGCTTCATGGCCGTCAACACGGTCACCTTCGACCATTCCGACCCGTCCATCTTCACCGTGCTGACCTCGCCCTCCGGCACGCCGGGGGTCGCCAACTGCGACTTCGTGATCTTCCCGCCGCGCTGGCAGGTGGCCGAGGACACCTTCCGCCCACCCTGGTTCCACCGCAACGTGATGAGCGAGCTGATGGGCCTGGTCCACGGCGCCTACGAGTCGAAGGCCGAGGGCTTCCTGCCCGGAGGCGTGTCGATCCACAACTGCCTGCAGCCGCACGGTCCGGACCTGCCGACCTTCGACAAGGGCAGCAATGCGGATCTCAAACCTCACCGCATCGAAAAATCCCTCGCCTTCATGTGGGAGTCGCGCTACGTGTTCCGGCCGACCAGGTTCGCCCTCGGCGCGCCGCAGCTGCAGAAGAATTACGACGCGGTCTGGGACGGCTTCAAGAAGACCTTCAAGTGAACGCCACCCACGACCCGAAGCTCGAGAGCTGGGTCGAGAGCGCCAACGACCCGGCCGGCGATTTTCCGATCCAGAATCTTCCGTTCGGGATTTTCCGGAAAAAGGGGAGCAAGGAGCGCCCCCGCGGCGGCGTGGCGATCGGCGACCAGATCCTCGATCTCGCCGCGGTGGGACTGAATACCGGGCCGACGCTGAATGTGCTCGCCGCGGCGGGCCGCCCTGCGTGGAGCGCGCTGCGGAAGTTACTTTCGTCGGTTCTTTCCGACGTTAAATTCAAAAAGAAAATCTCGAAATTCCTCATTCCACAAAAAAAAGCAGAGCTCTT
>JANNXB010000426.1:0-2013 GCA_031409355.1 Betaproteobacteria bacterium
CTGCTCGTCTACCCCATGGGTGGAACGATCGATGGGGTGCACGGCGACCACGTGCTGCTCGCCCCGCCCTTCATCGTGACGGACGCCGAACTCGACGCCATCGTCGCGCGCCTCGCAGAGGCGATCGATGCCGCAATAAAAAGCTAAACGGAAACCGCCTCAGCTTGCAGGGCGCAAGGTTCGTACTCGACGCGCGAAGGCACATTCGGCGCGACGTGCATGACGCCGCGCGCGAGTTCCATGATCACGGAAGCAACGGTCTGAAGCTGGAGTTCAGGCGGCAGCGAGCGATCCGGCTGGCGGCAGATGGACAGCAGTCCGTCCGATTCGTCACGCAACAGCCGCTTGAGGTCCTCGATGCCCTGCTTCGGGCGCACCGCCGCCAGTTCGCGCGCGCGCTCCAGCCTCGGAATCGTCGAAAGACTCGGCAGATGGGTGGCCTGCCAGCCCGCCGCCTCGGGATGGACGAAATGATTCGTATGGCACAGCGTGCCGCCGTCCTCTCGCACCACGCGCAGCCCCTGAGGCGAAAACTCCAGGCTCGCGACCTCTCCGCCGCGGTCGGCCATCAGGATGTTCGACGAGCCGCCGAAGGACAGCTTCGCGGCAAACGCGATTGCGTCGGACACGCTGCTGCGCTTGAGCAACGCGCGCAATAGGACATGCACAGGCACGCCCGCGCCATTGCCGTCGAATACCGATCGCAGGATGTTGAGACATACCCCCACGCCGCTTGAATTCAGGCCGATCTTGGCCAGCATTCCCGCTTCGGTCAGCGTCAGGCAACCCGGATCGGTCCCATCGCGGGTGCGCAATAGGATCATCGACTCGCGCTGCGAACCGACCCAATCCCAGTTCTGTGCCAACAGGGTTTCGCCCGTCGCGCTCGCGCCGGGACTCACGGCGATCGCGGTGCATTCGCCTGAGTCCGTGCCGGTGAGGAACGCCGCGGGCATGATTTCAGTGCGCGCGTTCAGGGCGAGGATCTCGCTGAAAGGTCGCCCGGCGCCACGCGCGATGCCTTCCATTTCCTCGAGCAGCACGGCGTCGAATCCGCCGATCAGGTCGCGGTACCCGGCGCTGCGCCTTTGCGCGTCCTCCCACGCCATGCCATGGAACGAAAACAGCCTGGCGTAGTTGGCGAGCGAAAGTTCCACGCGGCCACGTGCCCGTTCGCCGTGCATACGGCCGCGCTCGAAGGCGCCGCCCGCAGTCTCGACTACCGGGAACATCGACATCCGGGGATGGTACGCCCTAGCCCGACAGCACGCGCAACGCGGTTTCGCTGCGCAGGGTGACGATGGTGGCGATACAGACGGCCACCACCGGCAGGACGAACAGGGCGAGCTGGACGGCACGCATGCCACGCGGCGTCGGCATCGCGCGCAGCCGCGAGTAACACGACATCACCAGCAGCACCATCAGGGTCCAGCAGAACAATTCGAGCGCCGGCCGGCTCCAGGCTTTACCGAGGAGTACACCGACGCCGCCGGCCAGGCCGAGGAGCCAGATGACGAAGAGCACGGCTTCATCGAACGCCCGCTTGGCGACATACCCTCGTGTCCCTTCCCTGGCGTAGTACAGCCCGACGATCAGGATTCCGAACACGAGGACGATCCCCGACACCACGGAGAAGAGCCAGCCGATCAGCTGAAGATTGAGCAATTCCATTGCCGGAATTTATCCTACAGGCAAGCGCAACGAACCTTCTACGCAGGTCACGGCGCTGCCGCCCAGGAATATCTTCCCGTTCCCGAGGCGGATCGAAACCTGTCCGTCGCGTCCCAGCTGCATGCCCTGCCGCGCGGTATAGCGCTCGCCGAAACGGCTGCCCTGGCCGGTCATCGTCAAATATGCCGCGACGCTGATATTGCCGCTGCCGCAGACCGGGTCCTCTGGAATACCGTGCGCCGGCGCGAACGAACGCACATGTATCGCCGACTTGCCGTCGCTGGCCGCGCCGTAGACCGTGACTCCACCGATCGAGAGCCGGTTACTCAACTCGGTCATGAT
>JANNXB010000427.1:0-34824 GCA_031409355.1 Betaproteobacteria bacterium
AGGCGAACCGGTGATCCTGATGGGGCCGACCGGCACACCGACCGAGATCACCGGCGGGGAGACCGTGGTGCTTTGCGGCGGCGGCCTGGGCAATGCCGTGCTCTTCTCGATCGGTGCCGCCTTCCGTGCCGCCGGCTCGAAAGTTCTCTACTTCGCCGGCTACAAGAAAGTCATCGACCGGTACAAGGTTGCGGACATTGAAAACGCCGCCGACACCGTGATCTGGTGCTGCGACGAGGAGCCGGGCTTCAAGCCCGGCAGGCCGCAGGACCGCAGCTTCGTCGGCAATATCGTCCAGGCGATGGATGCCTACGCCGAGGGCAGGCTGGGTGCGCCCTCGATCCGGCTGGACGATGCCGACCGTCTGATCGCCATCGGCTCCGACCGTATGATGGCCGGCGTGGCGAAGGCGCGCCACGACGTATTGAAACCGCACCTAAAGCCCGGCCACTTCGCCATCGGCTCGATCAACTCGCCGATGCAATGCATGATGAAGGAGATCTGCGCGCAGTGCCTGCAGCCGCACCGCGATCCGGTGACCGGGGAAACCAGCTACGTGTTCTCCTGCTTCAACCAGGACCAACCGCTCGACAGCGTGGACTTCAAGGGCCTGCACGAGCGCCTAAAGCAGAATTCGCTGGCCGAGAAGTTGAGCGCGGGCTGGCTGCGCCACTGCATGCCGGCGCTCAGGAAGCAAAGGACTTTCGTCTAGCATGCCGGCAGCCGGAACGCTGTGCCTGACCTTCGACAACATGGGGCGGGCGCGCGAGATCGCCGAAGGCACCGCGAGCAAGCCCGATGCGCTCGAACCCGGCCTTGCGATCGGCTATCCGCGCCTGCTCGGCCTGCTGGATGAACTGGACCTGCGCGGCACGTTCTTCATCGAAGGCTGGAACGGGCTGCACCACCCTGAACGCGTGCAGGAACTCGCCGCGCGCGGCCACGAAGTCGGGCTGCACGGCTGGGTGCATGAAAAATTCGACGCCCTCGACAAGCGGCGCGCCGAACAGCTGCTGCATGACGGCACCGCGTCACTGATGCGCCTCGGCATTCGTCCCGCCGGATTTCGCGCGCCAGGCGGCGTTCGCGGCAAGCACACCACCGCGATCCTGCAATCGCTTGGGTATCGCTACGACAGCAGTTCCGAGACCGAAGCGGACATCGCCGCTGCCGACGACTTCTCCGTGGCGCCCGGAATGCTCGCGCCGGGCCTCGCCCATATCCCCTGGCGCCATGCGATGGTGGACTCCATCCAGTACCTGCGCCATCCGGTGCAGCCGCGCACACCGGCCGAACTCGAAGCAAGCTGGCTCGCCGCGATCGACCGCACCGCCGAAGCGCGCGGCACGACCACCGTGGTGATCCACGCCTTCGTCAGCGGTGTGGATGACGCGCGTTTTGACGTGGTGCGCAAAGTACTGACGCATGCACGCAAGCGCGGCGACATCGAGATCGTGACCGCTGGCGCCCTCGCCGAGCGTGTACTCTCCCGACAACACCAGGAGGATCAGCCATGCTGAAGTACGTTTTTCCATTCACCCTGGCATTGCTTTCGGTTTCTGCTCAAGCGCAAACCTGGCCCTCCAAGCCCGTGCGCGTCGTCGTCGCTTTCGCCCCCGGCGGCTCGCTCGACTTTGTCACCCGCATCCTGAGCGAACGGCTGTCGCAGGACCTTGGCCAGACCTTCCTGGTGGAGAACCGCGCCGGCGCCAACGGCAACGTCGGCGCCGACCTCGTCGCCAAGCTGCCGGGCGACGGCTACGCCATCCTCGCCTCCGCCGACGCTCTGACTTCCGGCGCGCAGCTGTACAAGCTGAATTACGACCCGATGAAGGACCTCGTGCCGGTGATTCAGTTCACGCGCCAGCCGCTGGTGCTGGCGGTGCACCCGTCGCTGAATGTCGGCACGGTAGCTGAGCTCATCGCGCTGGCGAAGACCAAGCCGGGGATGGGCTTCGCCACTTCCGGCGCGGGCTCGGGCCAGCATATGGCCGGCGAATGGCTCGCCAAGCTTGCCGGCGTCAAACTCACGCACGTTCCCTACAAGGGCGGGGGCCAGGCGATCACCGACCTGCTCGCCGGACAGGTGCAGATCGGTTCGCTCGGCTCCACGCCGGTGATGCCGCACCACAAGTCCGGAAAACTGAAGATCATCGCCCAGACCACCGCCACCCGCTCACCCTCGCTGCCGGAAGTGCCGACCTACCAGGAAGCCGGCGTGCCCATCCTGCTCGACCAGTGGCTGGGTTTCCTCGTCCCGGCCGGCACGCCGCCCGACATCATCAAGCGCCTAAACGCGGCCACCGACAAGATCCTCGCCCAGCCCGCCATCCGCGAGCGCCTCGCGCCGCAGGGACTGGAAGCCGTCGGCGGTTCGCCCGAGCAGTTCGCGAAGCTGTACCGGGACGACTACGAGAAGTACGGCAAGCTGGTGAAGGAACTGAACATCAGGATCGACTGACCAAGGGTGATGCCATGAAGAAAACGCGGCAACCGCGGGTCGTGAAAGGCATGCCCAGCGTCGAGCTGAGCCGCAAGGAATTTGTAATGCGCTTCCATCAGCGGCACGACGACCCGGCCTTCGACGCGGTCGCCAAGCCGCTGGACGCGGTAACCGAGGTGGCCTGGAAGAATTACATCGAGTATCACAAGAGCCCGAACACCCGCAAAGCGGGCAGCGCCTTTGCCGTTCCCTCATTCGAACTCCCGCGCGAGTGGCTCGAGACTCGCGCACGCATCCAGGTGGCGGAGCGCGCCCAGCGGCGCAAGGGCGGCGTCTCCCGGATCCTCGTCATCAGCGGCTCGGCGCGCAGCGACCAGACCTGTCCGGGGGAGATGTCCAAGACCTACCGGCTGGCGAAGATTGCCCAGCGGACCATCGAGTCGGCGGGACGCTTCGAAGTGGATTTCCTCGACCTTTCGCTGCTCGCCTCCGAGTACGGCCGCGTCATCTATCCCTGCAAGGCCTGCGTCTCCACCGCGCAGCCGCTTTGCCACTGGCCCTGCTCCTGCTACCCCAACCACGCCCTCGGCCAGACCCAGGACTGGATGAATGAGCTCTACCCGCGCTGGGTCGCTGCCCACGGCGTGATGATCCTCACGCCGGTGAACTGGTATCAAGTGCCATCGGTGCTCAAGCTGATGATCGACCGCCTGGTCTGCGCCGACGGCGGCAATCCCGACCAGACAACCACGCGCGGCAAGAATCCGAAACTCGCCAAGGAACTGGAACTGAAGGGCTGGGACTACCCCAAGCACCTCGCCGGCCGTGCGTTCGCCGTCGCAGTGCACGGCGACGCGGAAGGCGTCGACAATGTCCGCACCGCCTTATGCGATTGGCTCACCACGATGGGACTGGTGCGAGCCGGCGAATCCGGCGCCGTGGGGCGCTATCTCGGCTACATGGAACCCTACGCCACCAGCCACGATGCCCTGGACCGCGACACCGCGTTGCAGGAGGAAGTCCGCAATGCCGCGCGCAGCCTGGTCGAAACCGTGCGGCAGATCAGACGTGGGAAGCTGAAGCAGCCGGATGCAGGGCAATCTACTCCGCGCCAGAAGTAGGCCCCGGGCTTATAGCTTGACCCCCTCATCCGCCAGCACCCGCTGCACCGCCGGGCGCTTGAGCATGCGGTCCTTCATTGCGGTGTAGTTCTTCAGCTCCGCCACCGGCTCGCCGCGGCGCGCGTGCCAGAAGTAAAAGATGAAAGCGTAGGGATCCAGCACCGAATACTGGTCGGCAAGCCACTCGCGGCCGGCGTACATGGCGTCGATCTGCTTCATGTACTCGCCGTAGCTCTGTTTCGCCTTCGCCTGAATGCCGGGAAATGCGGCCTTTTCGTCGGTGTAGCGCTCCGCGCGGCCGATGTGGCCATTCGCCGGGTGCACCGTCGCCGCGAAAAATCCGATCGCCGACAGAGCCCGCGCCTCCTTCACCGGGTCCTTCGGCCATAGCCCGAAACGCTTGCCGAGGTACGGCAGGATCGCCGTGTTCTCCGTGAGCGGCGCGCCGTCATCCAGCAACAGCGCCGGCACCCGGCCGAGCGGGTGAATCTTCATGTAGTCGACGGTCCTCTGCTCGCCCTTGGCGAGGTCCAGCTTCTTCGGCTCGTACTTCTCGCCGCCTTCCTCCATCACGATGTGCGGCGCCATCGAACAGGCGCCCGGGGCGTAGAACAGCGTCAGCATGGGGCTTCCTCGCGTGCGTGGGAGAGAGCGGCGATTATAGTAGTGACATGGTGGCCAGGGTCCTGTGCATCACGACGCGTATGCTGGTCGTGTCAACCTGAGGTACGGTCCGCGCGCTAAGTGTTGGAACACAGATGAGCACCCGGACGCAGAATGAGAAAAAGTTCGGTCAGTGGGCCGAAATGCCTTTGGGCGGCCGCCGCTATTGGATCGACGTTCTGGGCCGGTAGGGATGGCGGGCGCGCTACGTGAAGGAGGTGGATGCGAACGAGGCGACCCTACGGTTCTGGCAAGAGGTCTACGACGATCAGGGCAGGCTCTCGGAAATCCACGAAAAGTACCCGCTGGATAAGGGCCATCGGAAAGCGAAGGATGGGCAAATGATCTTGACGAAACAAGATGTTACGGAACAAATTACGGCGCATCTCCAGCACCGCGTCACCCTGCCTCAGCTCGTGGATTGGGCGGAGAACGCGATGATGCACGACGCATACGACGAGAAGGACGCTGCGACGATCTCCGCCGTCGTCGCGCGCCTCGGTGTGGCCGACGTGCGCGCCTTCGGGCTGACCTGGACCGATTGCGAGGAACTGCTCACGAAGCTCGGCTTCTCCGCTCGGGTCGAGATCATTGCCGCCTGACTAGGCAGCCGCGTCCCCGAAGACGCTCGCGCCGTCGCCCTGGTAGGCCTTGGGGTCATCGATGCGCAGGAAGATCAGGCCGAGGACCGACCCCGAGTACTCGCCGGCCTTAAGGCCGGAGTTGGCGCGGAACTGGTCCGCGGCGGCCCAGAGGCGCTTTTCGAGCTGGTGGTTGGCTTCGTCTTTTTCGGTTGGTGCGACCCAGCGCATGCGGCTCTCCGATTCGGGTTCCTTTGAGCACCTGATACCTGCCGAGTATTGCATAATCGAACCGATGCTCAGACTTGCGCTTTCCCTCTTGCTGCTTCTATCCGCCAGCGCGGCGATAGCGCAGTCCAAGGCGATCGAAGTGTTTTATCTGGGCACGCCAGACTGCCCCTATTGCAGGAAATGGGAGTCGCAGACTCGCCCCGGCTTCCTCGCTTCGCCTGAGGGTAAGGCGGTGACGTATGTCGAGATTCGCGGCGAGACGCTGCGCCAGCCGATCGTGGCGCGGCACTATCCGGCAAAATACCAGTGGGTGTACGAGCAGATTGGCGACAGCCGCGGAGTGCCGCGATTTCTGCTGGCGGAGGACGGCAAGGTGCTGCACAGTGCGTTCGGCACCGATGGCTTCGACAAAGTCCTTCTTCCGGCTCTGAAAAAGGTTCTGGCCCGCCGCCGCTAGTGGCTTATCCGGTCCGCTTAGGACGACATTACTGTCATGATTTACCTGCGCCCGAGTACCACCGGCGAGGCCCTCGAGGCGCTCGGCGCCCGCCCGTTGGTGGTGCTTGCCGGTGGCACCGATTTTTATCCCGCCCGCGTCGGCAAGCCCCTCGCCGACGACATACTCGACCTGACCGCGTTGACTGAACTGCGCGGCATCGCCGGGAAATCCGATCATTGGCGCATCGGCGCAACCACCACCTGGAGCGGGATTATCCAGGCGAAACTGCCGCCGCTGTTTGACGGACTCAAGCTCGCGGCGCGCGAAATCGGCGGCCTGCAGAACCAGAATAGCGGCACGATCGCCGGCACCCGGAGCAAAGCCACGCCCCCCGCCGATCGCGTCCCGCCGCTGCTGGCGCTCGATGCCGCGGTAGAACTGGCAAGCTTCGATGCAGTGCGCCGGCTACCGCTGGCGGAGTTCCTCCTCGGGCCGCGCAAGACCGCGTTGCGGCAAGGCGAACTTCTGACCGCGGTATTGATTCCCAGATCCAGGCACATGGCGGCAAGCCATTTTCTCAAGCTCGGCGCGCGCAAGTACCTGGTGATTTCCATCGCCATGGCCAGCGCAGTCATTGAGCACCGCGCAGGACTCGTGGCGGAAGCACGGATTGCTATTGGCGCCTGCTCGCCCGTGGCAGCGCGACTGCCCGCGTTGGAAGCCGATCTGCGTGGCCAACGCTTCGATGCATCGCTGGCAGATCGGGTTTCGGCATCCCACTTGGCCGGCCTTGCGCCGATTGCGGACGTGCGGGCCAGCGCCGGCTACCGGGCGCAGGCGGCGCTGGAACTGTTACGCCGGCTGCTGCGGGAGATGGCGTGAACCGCCCGCGCGCCGAGTTCCTTGCGGGAACAGATCTCACGCGGTTCAAGGTCAATGGACGCAAGGTGGCAAGCCGGTCGCCGCGTATTTCGCGGCTTGCCGATGTGCTGCGCGACGAACTTGGGCTGACCGGTACCAAGATCGGCTGCAACGCCGGCGATTGCGGCGCCTGCACCGTCTTGCTGGACGGGCGCCAGGTCTGCGCCTGCCTCACCGCGCTGGGCCAGGTCGCGGGAAGAAGCATCACCACTGTGGAGGGACTGGCGAAGCGCAAGCAGCTAGCGCCGCTTCAGGTGGCCTTTCAGAACCACGGCGCGGCGCAATGCGGCATCTGCACGCCCGGCATGCTGATGGCGGCGACCGACCTGCTCGCACGCAATCGAAAGCCGAGCCCGGACGATGTAAAGGACGCGCTAGGCGGCGTGCTCTGTCGCTGCACGGGTTACCAAAAGATCATCGAAGCGGTGCTCGATGCCGCCAGACGGCCGGTGCTTGCGATCCCGCCCCCCGCAGGCCACGCGATCGGCGCTCGTGCCGGCAAGGTGGATGGCATCGCCAAACTGACAGGCGCCGAAAAATTCGGCGCCGATGCAATTCCCACGGACGCGCTCTGGCTGCGCGTCGTGCGTTCGCCGCACCATCGAGCGCGCTTCCAGTTGGGCGATCTCAAGGACTACCTGCGGCGCAATGACGGGCTTCGCCAGATCCTTACCGCGCGCGATGTCCCTTCGAACGGATTCGGCATCTATCCGGACATCAAGGACCAGCCGGTGCTGGCCGATGGCGAGGCGCGTTTTCGCGGCGAAGCCGTCGCCGCGGTGATCGGCACGCGTGCCGCGCTCGAGACTTTCGATGCCGCGGGATTCCCGGTGACCTGGACGCCGCTTGAGCCGGTAATGGGTCTTGATGCGGCGATGCGCGAAGGTGCCGCGCTGGTGCAGGCGGACAAACCCGGCAACCTTCTGCTTGACGGAGGCGTCAGGCGGGGCAATGTCGACAACGCGTTGCGCGCCTGCGCAGCGATCGCGGAGGCAGATTTCGAAACGACGTTCGTCGAGCACGCCTACATCGAGCCCGAGGCTGGCTGGGCACGCGCCGTGAACGACCGGATCGAGATCCATGTCAGCACGCAAACGCCCTACATGGACCGCGATGAAGTCGCACAGGTGATGGGGTTCGATGCGCAAAGGATCCGCATCGTGCCGAGCGCCTGCGGCGGCGGTTTTGGCGGAAAACTCGATATCGCAGTGCAACCGCTGGTCGCACTCGGCGCGTGGCTCACCCGTCGCCCGGTGGCATGCGTGTACGATCGGACCGAAAGCATGGCCTCGACAACCAAACGCCATCCGGCGCGCATCCACGCGCGCTTCGGCTGCGATGCGCACGGCAAGCTCCAGGCAGCCGACGTCGACGCGGTGTTCGACACTGGCGCTTATGCGAGCTGGGGTCCCACGGTAGCAACCCGGGTCCCGATCCACGCCACCGGCCCCTATTTCGTTCGCCACGTGCGCACGCGCGGGCGCGCTTTCTTCACGCACTGCCATCCTTCGGGCGCGTTTCGCGGCTTTGGCGTGCCGCAGGGCGCGGTCGCCCATGAAGCGATGATGGATGCGCTGGCCAGCGCACTGGGCATGGACTGGCTCGAGTTCCGCCGTTTGAACGCGCTCAAGGCCGGCGACACGACGGCGACCGGGCAGCGGCTGGCGCATTCCGCCGGGCTTGTCCAATGCCTCGACCGGCTGAAACCGCAGTGGCAGCGCCTGCGCGCGGCAGCCGAGCGATTCAATGTCAAATCGACCAAATCAGGCACGGCATTGCGACGCGGCGTCGGTGTCGGGTGCATGTGGTACGGCATCGGCAATACTGCGCTCGCGAATCCGTCGACACTGCGCATTGCGCTCACCACGCAGGGCCGTCTCGTGTTCTACAACGGCGCGGTGGACATCGGGCAAGGTTCCAACACCACCCTGACGCAAGTTGCCGCGGACGCACTCGGCCTGCCGATGGCACAGTTCGAGCTGGTGACGGGCGATACCGACCGGACCGCGGACGCGGGCAAAACTTCGGCCTCCAGGCAAGCCTTCGTTTCAGGCAAGGCGGCGGAACTGGCTGGATACGATCTGAGGCGAAAAATATTCGCCGCCGCCGGCGCACCGGAGGGCGAATACCTCGATCGGGATTACACGCTCGTTCTAAGCGCGCGCAGCGTCGTCTTCAGAAAAAAGGACATTTCGCATCGCTGGCAAATCGACCGCGACCTCCTCGGCGAAGGCCGTTTCGATCCGCCAACGCAAGCCCTGGACGCAGACGGCCAGGGTGTGCCCTACGCGACCTACGCATTCGCCGCGCAGATCGCGCAGGTCGAAGTGGACGAAGCGCTTGGCACGGTCAAAGTGCTGCGCATCGTCGCGGCGCATGACGTGGGCAAAGCACTCAATCCGATCCAGGTCGAAGGCCAGATCCAGGGCGGCGCGGTGCAAGGCCTCGGTCTCGCGCTGATGGAAGAGTACGTTCCGGGCAAGACCGAAAACCTGCACGACTACCTGATCCCGACCATCGGCGACGTGCCGCAGATGGATTGCTTCCTCGTGGAGGATCCGGAGCCGCTCGGTCCCTCGGGGGCGAAAGGCGTGGGCGAGCCCGGCCTGATTCCCACGGCGCCCGCGATCCTCGGCGCCATCGAACACGCAACCGGCGTGCGCATGCGGCAATTGCCGGTGCTGCCGCACCGGCTGAAAGCGAAACTGGATGAGAGACCCGGAAGACGCGCCTGAAAGCACCGCGCCGCTGACCAGCGAGGTGATCCGCTGCGATGCCTGCCCGGTGCTGTGCCGTATTCGCAGCGGCCAGAGCGGCGCCTGCGACCGCTACGCCAACCACGAGGGCAAGCTGGTGCGGCTCGATCCCCTGCTGGTACTCGAGCGCGGCGGCAAGGCGGTGCCGTTCCTCGAAGGCGGCAAGCCTTGGGATGGAGAATTCGTCGCGCCATTCGTCACCGGGATCGGCGCGACGACCACCTATCCCGATTACAAGCCCGCGCCCTTCATCGTCTCCTCGCAGGTCGAGGGCGTGGACATGGTGACCGTGGTCACCGAGGGCATCTTCAGCTACTGCGGTCTCAAGGTAAAAATCGATACGGACCGGTTTCTCGGCCCCGAGCAGGCCGCGGTACGCGTCAACGGCGAGCAGATCGGCCATGTCACCACCGCCGAATACGGCTCGCAGATGCTCTCGCTGGGCGGCGTGCGGCACCTGACGGGTGGCTCGAAGAAGGAAGGCACCGTCACCTGCGAAGCCATGCTCAAGCTCGCCAACAAGGAAGGAATCGAGGTGCAGGTCGACGGCGGCGCCAGGGTGCAGCTGCAGGCCGGCGCCGCGCCGGTGGTGAACGGCGAGCGCGAAGATCGCATGCGGGTCGGTTGCGGTTCCGCCACCATCGGCATCTTTGCGCAGCAGTGGCGCGGGCATTGCGACGAAGTCATCGTCGTGGACGACCACATTACCGGCGTGCTGACCGAGCACCAGGCCGGGCGCTTCCTCGAGATGCGCCCGGGCGGCATTCGCGTGCGCGGGCGTAAATCCACGCCGGGACGCTACTTCAAGGTCGCCGAGCCGGGCATGGGCTGGGGCGGCACCAACATTGAGGATCCGCTTTCCATCATCGAGAAGATCGATGCGAAGACCGCGTGGCCGGGCATGCGCCTGCTGATGGTGTCCACCACGGGCGAAGACTCGGAGTGGTTTGTCCTCGACCAGGACCTGAAACCGCAGAAAGCACCGATGCCTCAACCGGTACGCGCGGTAGTGGAGCGCATCGCGGAAAACTGCGAACCCGCGCTGTGCACGGTACTTTTCATGGGCGGTGCCGGCGGCAGCCTGCGTGCGGGGGTGACCGCGAACCCGGTGCGCCTCACGCGCTCGGTCAAGGACCTGATCACGCGGGTCACCTGCGGCGGCGCGCCGGTCTACGTCTGGCCGGGCGGCGGCATCACGGTGATGGTGGACGTGCTCGCCATGCCGGACAAATCCTTCGGCTACGTGCCCACGCCCGCACTGGTGCTGCCGATCGAATTCACCCTGCCGATGGCCCAGTACGCGGCGATGGGCGGTCACATGGATCGCGTGGTCAGCTTGCAACAGGTCCTGGAGGGCACGCGATGGCGCAGCGCCTGAGCGATGGCCGGCTGCATTTGCAGCAGGGCCCCATTGACCTGGTGATCCTCGGTTCCGAGGACGAATACGCGCGCGCCGCATTGCGCTTTCGCACCGTGCTGGAAGAGCTGGTGGCGGAACTGCCGCTGTTGCGCTCGCCGCTTGGCTCCGCCTATCCCCTGGTGCGCGGCCGCGTCGCGCGCCGCATGGTTGAGGCCGCGTGGCCGCATCACGCGGTATTCATCACGCCGATGGCGGCGGTGGCAGGCGCGGTAGCCGACGAAATCCTGGACGCAATGCAACCCTCGGGCAAGGCCTACGTCAACAACGGCGGCGACATTGCTGTTCATCTGCCAGGCGGCGAAAGTTTCGACGCCGGCATCGTCAACAATCCCGTGCGGCCGATGGTCGATGCGACGATCCGGCTGGCAGGATCCTGCGGCGTCGCCACTTCCGGCTGGCGTGGGCGCTCGCAGTCCCTTGGCATCGCAGACGCAGTGACGGTGATCGCGCGCAACGCCGCCGAAGCGGATGCCGCCGCCACGCTCGTCGCCAATGCGGTAAACGCCGAACATCCGGCGATCCGGCGGCTTGCGGCACGCGCTGTCAAGGAAGACAGCGATCTTGGCGACCTTCCGGTTACGGTGGCCGTAGGCCAGTTGCCCGAGAATACCGTCCGTGCCGCGCTAGAAGCGGGCGCGGTGGTCGCACGATCGCTGCTTCGGCACAAGCTGATCCTCGCGGCCTACATGGCGTTGCAAAATCAGGTTGTGGCGGTCAGACCTGAAGTACACTTTCCGTCGTTCAACGCAGTCAATTCACAGGCCTGATCCAGGGAGACGCAATGAAGCTCAAACTCGCATTGGGGATCGCCGCCGCGGCGTTCGCCACGTTCGGCGCGCAGGCGCAGACCATCAAGATCGGTGAACTGAACAGCTACAAGATGTTTCCCGCCTTTCTCGATCCATACAAAAAAGGCTGGGAGCTGGCGCTCGAAGAGATAAACAAGGCGGGCGGCATCAATGGCCGCAAGCTGGAGGTGGTGTCGCGCGATGACAACGGCAACCCGGGCGACGCGGTGCGCGTCGCCGAGGAGCTGCTGTCGCGCGAGAACGCGAGCCTGCTGATGGGCACTTTTGCCTCGCACATCGGCCTGGCGGTCGCCAACCTCGCCAACCAGAGGAAAGTCGTGTTCGTCGCCGCCGAGCCGCTCACGGACAAGATCGTGTGGGAGAACGGCAACCGCTACACCTTCCGCCTGCGCCCTTCGACCTACATGCAGGTGGCGATGCTGGTGCCGGAGGCCGCCAAGCTCAAGAAGCAACGCTGGGCCATCGTCTACCCGAATTACGAGTACGGACAGTCCGCCACCGCGTCGTTCAAGAAACTGCTCTCCAAAGCGCAACCGGGAGCGCAGTTCGTCGCCGAGCAGGCGCCGCCCCTGGGCAAGATTGAAGCCGGTGCAGTGGTGCAGGCACTGATCGATGCCAAGCCAGATGCAATCTTCAGTTCGCTGTTCGGCGCCGACCTGCAGAAATTCGTGCGCGAAGGCAATACGCGCGGATTGTTCAAGAACGTCGCGGTGTTCAACCTGCTCGCGGGCGAGCCCGAGTACCTCGATCCCCTCAAGGACGAGACGCCCGAGGGCTGGTGGGTGACCGGCTATCCCTGGAACGAGATCAAGACCCCCGCGCACCAGAAATTTCTAGCCGCCTACCAGGCCAAATGGAAGGACTACCCCCGCCTCGGTTCGGTGGTCGGCTACTCCACCATGTATACGGTGGCCAACGGTATCCGCAAGGCCGGCGGCGCCGATACGGAGAAGCTGATCGCGGCGCTCAAGGGCCTGGAGATGGACACGCCGATCGGGCCAATCGTGTACCGTGCCCTGGACCATCAGTCCACGATGGGGGCCTACGTCGGCCAGCTGGCCAAGAAAAATGGCGTCGGCGTAATGGTCAACTGGCGCTTCGCCGACGGCGCCAATTTCCTGCCGCCGTTCGAGGAAGTACGGGCAATCAGAAAAGATTAAATTAATCAGTGAGTTTTAGCTCACTTCTAATCCAGTTTCTTAATGGATTAGCCAGCGCCTCCTCGCTGTTCCTGGTGGCCGCGGGGCTGTCGTTGATATTCGGCGTGACGCGCATCGTCAATTTTGCGCACGGATCGCTGTTCATGCTGGGGATGTACCTGGCGGTGGCGCTCGCGCCGCATCTCGGCTTCTGGCTCAGTGTTCCGCTCGCCGCGCTGGCGGTAGCCGTTCTCGGCGTGCTGGTGGAAGCCGGGCTGCTGCGCCGGCTCTACAGCGCACCCGAACTGCTGCAGTTGCTGGCTACCTTCGCGCTCGTTCTGATCATCAAGGATTTCACGCTCTGGGCCTGGGGACCCGAAGACATCCTCGGACCAAGGGCGCCCGGGCTGGCCGGAGCTGTAAGCATTGCCGGCCAGCGCTTCCCCGAGTACGACTTGTTCCTCATCGCCTTCGGACCGGCGGTGCTCGGCGTGCTGTGGTTCCTGCTTACGCGCACCCGCTGGGGCACCCTGGTGCGGGCCGCCACGGAGGATCGCGAGATGGCCGGCGCGCTGGGCGTGAACCAGCAATGGCTGTTCACCGGGGTGTTCGCGCTGGGGTCGCTCCTGGCCGGGCTCGGCGGATCGGTGCAGATCCCGCGCGAGCCGGCGAACCTGTTCATGGACCTGTCGGTGATCTCCGATGCGTTCGTCGTCGTGGTCGTCGGGGGCCTCGGCTCGATCGGCGGGGCGTTCCTCGCCGCGCTGCTGATCGCGGAGATCAAGGCGTTCTGCATCGGCATCGGCGACGTGACCTGGCTCGGCCATGTGTTCTCGTTCTCCAAGCTAACGCTGGTGGTGGAATTCATCGTCATGGCGGTGGTGCTGGTCATCCGGCCCTGGGGATTGCTCGGCAGGCCGCAGTCGTTGCCGCGCAATTCCGGCGCGGCTGAGGCGCCGCTTGCCCTGCCCTCGCCAGCCGCGGTCCGTGCGCTCGTGGCGATGCTGGCCGGCCTGGCCCTGGTGCCGGCGTTCTTCTCGGGCTACGCGCTGGTGCTGCTGATCGACATCATGGTGTTCGCGCTGTTCTCGGTAAGTCTGTACTTCATCATGGGTCCCGGCGGGATGCATTCCTTCGGGCATGCAGCCTACTTCGGGTTGGGCGCGTACGGCGCCGGGCTCATCGTGAAGAGCGGCGCTGCCATGGAAATCGGCCTGCTGGGCGGGCCGCTGCTCGCGGGGGTCGGTGCACTGGTGTTCGGTTGGTTCTGCGTGCGGCTCTCCGGGGTCTACCTGGCGATGCTCACGTTGGCGTTTGCGCAGATCGCCTGGTCCATCATGTTCCAGTGGGATGCGGTCACAGGCGGCTCCAACGGTCTCATTGGTATCTGGCCCGCGCCCTGGCTCGCTTCCAAGACGGCCTATTACTACCTGTCCCTGGCCGGTTGCGCCACGGGCATCCTCGCGCTGTGGCGCATCCTGTACGCCCCGTTCGGCTACGCATTGCGCGCCGGGCGCGACTCCCCGCTGCGCGCCGATGCGATCGGCATCGACGTCCGCACGCGCCAGTGGGCCGCATTCGCCATCGCGGGCCTCGCGGCGGGCGTCGCCGGTTCACTCTCCGCCTTTTCCAAGGGATCCATCTCGCCCGAATCCATGGCCGTTCCCCGTTCCGTCGACGGCCTCGTGATGGTGCTGCTCGGCGGGATGCAGAACCTCACCGGGCCGGTCTGGGGGGCGGCGATCTTCACTTGGCTCCAGGACGCCATCGCGCGCGAAATCGACTACTGGCGCGCCGTGCTCGGGGGGGTGATCCTCGCGCTGGTGCTCGTGTTCCCGCAGGGTGTCGCCGGATACGTCGGCGGCCTGTTCGAATCGCGCCGGGCGAAGGCTGGGGCGGCCGCGCCATGAGCGTCCTCCAGATCCGCAATCTCTCGAAAGCCTACGGCGGCGTGCAGGCCGTCTCCAACGTTTCGTTCAGTGTAGCCGCGGGGGAACTGCTGGCGCTCATTGGACCCAACGGCGCCGGCAAGACCACTTGCTTCAACATGCTGAACGGCCAGATCGCCGCCGACGCCGGCACGGTCGAGTTCGAAGGCCGCAACCTCGCCGGGATGAAACCGCGTGAGATCTGGCGCCTTGGTGTGGGCCGCACGTTCCAGATCACAGCCACTTTCGCCTCGATGACCGTGCGTGAGAACGTACAGATGGCCCTGCTCTCTCACCACAAGCGCCTGGGCTCGTTCGCGTCCATCGCGACGCGGGCCTGCGTCGCCGAAGCCGATGCGCTGCTCGAGCGGGTCGGCATGCTCGCGCAGGCCGGGCGCAGCTGCGCCGTGCTGGCCTACGGCGACCTCAAGCGGATCGAACTCGCCGTGGCGCTCGCGAACGAACCTCGCCTGTTGCTGATGGACGAGCCGACCGCCGGCATGGCGCCGCGCGAGCGCAACGCCCTCATGCAGCTCGCTGCCGACCTCGCGCGGGATTCCAACATCGCGGTGCTGTTCACCGAGCACGACATGGACGTCGTATTCGCGCACGCCGACCGGATCATCGTATTGGCGGGCGGCGAACTGATCGCAGAAGGCAGGCCGGACGAAGTGCGCGCGCATCCCAAGGTGCGCGAGGTGTATCTCGGCACCGGGTCCACGTTCGGAGCCGCCCATGCTTGAGGTGCGGGGGCTCAACACGGCCTACGGGCAGGCGCAAATCCTGTTCGACGTTACCCTTGAAGCGGGTCCCGGCGAAGTCGTGGTGCTGCTCGGCCGCAATGGCGCCGGCAAGTCGACCACACTCAAATCCATGATCGGCCTGGTGCAGCCGCTATCGGGGGAGATTGAATTCGCCGGCCGGCGCATCGACCGCCTGCAGCCCTACCAGATCGCACGCCTGGGCCTGGGCTACGTGCCGGAGGACCGGCGCATCTTTGCCGACCTGAGCGTGATGGAAAACCTCGAGGTCGGCCGCCAGCCGCGCCGCGAAGGCGCGGCGTACTGGACCCCGGCGCGATTGTTCGAGCTCTTCCCCAACCTTGGCCGCATGCAGGATCGTGGCGGCGGGCGCATGTCGGGCGGCGAACAGCAGATGCTCACCATCGCCCGCACGCTGATGGGCAATCCGTCTACCGTACTGCTCGACGAGCCCTCCGAGGGCCTCTCGCCGCTGATCGTCGAGCAGATGGCGGCCACGATCCGCGACCTGAAGCGCGAGGGGCTGTGCGTCCTGCTCTCCGAGCAGAACCTGCATTTCGCCCAGCTGGTGGCCGACCGTGCCTACATCATCGAGACAGGCCAGATCCGCTACAGCGGAACCATGGCCGAACTGGGCGCCGACGCCGCGGTCCGCGAGCAATACCTGTCCGTATGAAAATCAGCGCATGAGGCACGCCCGATGAATGCCGCACAGCACCCGGTCTGGATTGCCGGCATCGACGTGGGCGGGACCTTCACCGACCTGATCGCGATCGACACCGCGACCGGGGCAGTGCGCCTGGCAAAGGTGCCCACCACGCCGCAGAACCAGGCATTCGGGGTGCTCGCCGCGATCGAATCGGCGGGCCTGGACCTGGCCGAACTCGCGTTGATCGTGCACGGCACCACCACCACCACGAACGCGGTGCTGGAGCGCAAGCTGGCCAGGACCGGCCTCGTCACAACCAAGGGTTTTCGCGACGTGCTGGAACTCGGCCGCCGCACCCGGCCGAACTCGTATGGCCTCACGGGCTGGTTCGAGCCCCTCGTGCCCCGCGAATTGCGGCTCGAAGTCGCCGAACGCGTAGACGCCGACGGCAACGTGGTGACTGCGCTCGACGAAGCCGCCGTGCGGCGCACCGTGCAGCAGCTGAAAGAGGCCGGGTGCGAATCGCTCGTGATCCATTTCCTGCACAGCTATATCAACCCCTCCCACGAAGCGAGGGCGCTCGCCATCGCGAGGGAGATCTGGCCGAACCGGTACGTGACCGCGGGCCACCTGATCCTGTCCGAATACCGCGAATACGAAAGGGGCGTGACCGCCGCGGTCAACGCCTCGGTCCAGCCCATCCTCGACCGCTACATCCGGCGCCTGGTGGACGAGCTCAAGGCGCGCGGCTTTGCCCGCGACCTCCTCGTGATGCAAGGCAACGGCGGCACGGTAGCCGCCGCGCTGGTCGCCGAGACGGCGGTGAACACCGTCATGTCCGGCCCGGCCTCGGGCATCATCGCCGCCGCGTATTCCGCCACCGCCTCCGGTGTCGCCAGCGTGATCACCTATGACATGGGCGGCACCTCCACCGACGTGGGGCTCATCAAGGACGGCGTGCCCACGGTCTCGGCAGAGCTCGAGATCGAATACGCCATGCCGATCCACGTGCCCATGGTGGACGTGCACACCATCGGCGCGGGCGGTGGCTCGATCGCTTTCCTGTCGGAGGCCGGCATGCTGCAGGTCGGCCCGAGGAGCGCAGGCGCCCTGCCGGGTCCGGTCTGCTACGGACGCGGCGGCACCGAGCCGACGATCACGGACGCCAACCTGCTGCTCGGCCGCCTCAACCCGGACAAGCTCCTCGGCGTGGACAGCCCAGTAAGCCTCGAGCACATCCGCACGATCTTCGAGGCGCGAATCGGAAAGCCCCTCGGCCTGGACGCGATCGACGCGGCGGCCGCGATCATCCGCATCGCCAACGACAAGATGGCCGGCGCGATTCGCATGGTGTCCCTTGCCAAGGGCCATGACCCGAGGGATTTCGCGCTCTTCCCGTTCGGCGGCGCGGGTCCGCTGCATGCCGCCGCCCTGGCCAAGGAGCTGGGCATCCCGCGACTCCTGATCCCGATGCGCCCCGGCATCACCAACGCGCTGGGCTGCGCCGCAGCGGACCTGCGCCACGACTACGTCAACACCGTGAACAAACCCCTGCCATCGCTCGATGAGTCGCTGGTGAAGCGCACGCTGGAGGCGCAGATCACCGAGGGCCGAGCGACGCTCGCGCGCGAAGGCGTGGCCATCGAGGGCGTGAAGCTGCTGCATTTCGCCGACATGCAGTTCCAGGGCCAGAGCCACATCCTGACCGTGACCCTGCCCGACACCGAAGTATCGCGCGAGCAACTGCAGAAGCGCTTCGACGCCGCCTACTGGGAGCGGTTCGGGGTCGAACTGCCCGAGATACGGGCCGTGCTCGTCAACCTGCATACCGCGGTGATCGGACTCAGGAAGCGCTTCGACCTCGCCGTGCTGGGCCGCAGCGACCGGGCCGGCGTCCTGGACGGCGCGAAGAACGGCGCACGCCAGGTGTGGTTCGACGGCGGCTTTCGCGCCACGCCCGTCTACCAGCGCGAAAAGCTGCCCGCCGATGCGCGATTCGATGGCCCCGCGATCATCGAGCAACTCGATTGCACCACGGTCATCGAACCCGGCAACAAGGTCCGGGTCGATGCGCTCGGAAATTTGCTTGTGGAGATCGCATGACTGCCAATATGGGTTTGCTGCTGACGCTGACCGAGCCGCCGCCGGCCATGACTGAGGAATTCAACGCATGGTACGACACCGAGCACATGGGCGAGCGCCTTTCGATCCCGGGTTTCCTCTCGGCGCGCCGCTGGGAGCGTGAGTGCAAGCCCGGCGAAGGCCGCTACCTCGCCACTTACGAGCTGACCTCGCCCGGCGTGCTCGAAACTCCCGAATACCTCGCCCACGTCGGTGACAACCAGACCCCCTGGAGCAAGCGGTGCCTCGGCAAGACCACGGTATTCCGTCGCTGGGCCTGCGAACAGATCGTTCCCGGCAACCGCTCGCCCGACGAGAAAGCCAGGGCCCTTTTCCTCGCCTGCGGGGACGTTCCCGCCGCCCACGAGGAGGAGTTCAACCGCTGGTACGACATCGAGCACCTGCCGCTGCTCTTGCAGGTCCCGGGCGTGCTCGGTGCACGGCGCTTCCGCGCATCGAGCGGCTCGCCCCGCTACATCGCGCTGTACGACCTCGCCGACGAGGGCGTCCCGCAGCATCCGGCATGGCAGTCCGCCGTGCGCACCGAATGGACGCAGCGCATCGACGAGCTCACTGCGGATTGCGAATGGATTGTTTCGGTGTGGCGTGAATATCGCTGAGCGCCCCGCCCGCAGGCCTCGCCGCCGCCTGGAGCACGCGGTTGCGGCCGGCGTGCTTGGCCGCGTACAGGGCGGCATCGGCAGCGGCGATCAGCGTATCCGCAGCCATGCCATGGAGCGCAAATGCCGCCACACCGCCGGAAATGGTGATCGACAGTCGCCGCCCGTTCCACTCGACGCCGTTCATCTGCACTTCGACGCGGATGCGCTCGCATACGCGCATCGCCATGCCGGCATCCGTATCCGGCATCAGCAGTACGAACTCCTCGCCGCCGTAACGCCCGAGGATGTCCGGCTGGCGGACGGTGGCCTGCATGCAGGCGGCGATCCCGCGCAGCACTTCGTCCCCGGCCTGGTGGCCGTGCGCGTCGTTCAAATCCTTGAAATGGTCGAGATCGAACATCGCGACGCTCAGCACCGTGCCTCCCCGCCGCACCCTGGCGAGTTCCCGGTCCAGCTCCAGCATGAACGAGCGGCGGTTGAACATTCCGGTCAGCGAGTCACGCGCCGCCTGCCTCGCGAGTTCGAGATTCAGGGCCTGGATCTGCATCCAGAACATGCCGAAACTGGCCGCCGTCGCGAGCAGCAGTATCGCGAGGAAATAGCTGCTTTGCCCCGCACTCGGTGCCATTACGTCGGTGACTCGCACCTGCAGACTGAACACCAGCCTGGCCACCATCAGTGCGGCCACAATCCAGAACAGGCCGTGCATGAAACGCTGCGACGTGCGCACCTCCGGCGGCATCTCGCCGCGCAGCTCCAGCGCATTGCGTGCGAAGAAGAAAGCGCTGACGGCGGAGATCATCACGAGCCGCGCCTGCAGGCTGGGCGTGATGTCGGAAAAAACGTAGACCAGGATTACCGTGGCAGTCAGCACAGCCGCACCGAGCGGATCGTGCACCGAGCGGCCCTTGAAGATGCGGATCGCCCGGTAAAAAAGCAGGTTCGACCCGACCGCGATGGCGTTGGCCACGGTGATCGACAACAGGTCCGGCACCGTCCCGCGCAACGCGATCCCGCCGAGCCCGGCCGCCATCATGAGCAGGCCGATGCCCCAAGTGCCCACAGCGCGCGTCCCGGGCTGGCGAAAGCTGAAATAGATCGCCAGCACACCGAGGAGCGTTACGTGCACGAGCAGGGTGATGACGAGGGTGCGGGTATCCATGACAGGGCGGATCATGACCGGCTTTTCCCCAGGCCTCAAGCCCGGCTGCGCACCCGGCCTTTGCCACGAGGATAGACATGCCCGAAACGACAATCGCGCCGCACATAGACCCGATCACGCTGGCCGTGATCCAGAACGGCCTGCAGCAGGTCTGCAACGAGATGGATCTCGCCTTCTGCCGCGCGGCGTTTTCCCCGGTGATCTCCGAGGCCATGGACCGCTCCGACGGCATCTACTCCAAGGAGGATGGTTCGCTGATCGCGCAGGGCGAGCTCGGCCTGCCCGTATTCGTCGGCACCATGCAGTTCTCCACCCGGGCCGTGATCGAGCGCGTGCGCGAGAACAACTGGGCCGTCGACCCGGGCGACGTGTTCATCGTCAACGACCCCTACCTGGGCGGCACGCACCTCATGGACGTGAAGTTCGTGAAACCGTTCTTCTACCAGGGCAAGGTGTTCGCCTGGCTGGCCAACACCGGCCACTGGCCGGACACGGGGGGCATGGTGCCCGGCGGGTTCTCGGCGCATGCCACGGAGTCCGAACAGGAAGGCCTGCGCCTGCCCCCGGTCAAGCTCTACAAGAAGGACGTGCTGGACCAGGAGATCCTGTCGATAATACTTTCCAACATTCGGATCGCCGACCAGCGGATCGGCGATATCAAGGCGCAGGCGGCGGCGCTGTCCATCGGGGAAAAGCGCCTGGAGGCGCTGCTCGACCGGTACGGCGCCGGCACGGTCGAGGCGGCGATCGCCGAGCTGCGGAAGCGCGCCGCGCAGCAGATGCGCGCCAAGATCGCGACAATCCCCGACGGAACCTATGAAGGCCGTGCCGTCGTCGACTCGGACGGCGTCGTGGACGAGCCGCTCGTCATACGCATGCAGGTGAGGAAGAAAGGCACCGAGCTCGAATTCGACATGACGGGATCTTCGCCGCCGTGCGCCGGGCCAATGAACTCGGTGATCGCCACCACGCGCTCGTCGATCTACCTCGCCATGAAACACATTTTCCCAGAGGTGCCGATCAACGCCGGCACGTTCGAACCGCTGCACATCAGGGATCCCGAAGGCACCTTCCTCTACGCGCACTACCCGCGCCCCGTCTCCGGCTGCGCGGCGGAGGTCAGCCAGCGCATTGCCGAGGCAGTGTTCTCCGCGCTCACGCATGCCATCCCCGACCGGCTCTTCGCCGCGCCGGCGGGCAGTTCCGGGAACCTGGCGGTCGGCGGCCGCGATCCGCAGCGCAACCGCAACTACGTGATGTACGTGATCTCCGGCGGCGGCTATGGCGGCAGCCCGCTCGGCGACGGCATCTCCAACGGCTGCTCCACCATCGGCATTTCAAAGACCCCGCCGCTTGAAGTCATGGAGCAGTACTACCCGATCCTGTTCGAGGAGTACTCGCTGCACGAAGGCTCCGGCGGTGCCGGCGAGCAGCGCGGCGGGTTCGGCGTGAACTACACGATCCGCCTGCGGCGCGGCGATGCGCGCGCATCGATGGTGATGGACCACGGCCGTGTCGGCCCGCAGGGGGCCCTGGGCGGCTCCGACGGAGGGGTGAATACCGTGGCGATCGACCAGCGAGGCATCGAGTACCGCCCGCCGCACCTGTCGAAAGACCAGGACATCCAGCTCGAGCCGGGAGACCGCATTCGCGTCTCCACCCCGGGCGGGGGCGGCTTCGGCGATCCATACAAGCGCGATCCGGCGAAGGTCGCAAAGGACGTGGCGCGCGGTTATTACACGGCGGAACAGGTCGAGAAGCTCTACGGCGTGAAACTCGCCGCGGGAGGCGAAGTGGATACAGCGGCGACCGCGCGCCTGCGCGCGCCCTGATGCTGGCGGAGCTCGTCCCCGGCATCGTCGCCGCCCTGGCCTTCGGCGCATCCAACGTTTTCGGCAAGATCGCCTTTGCCGCCGGAGCGGACGTGCTGACGCTGGTCACGTTCCGGGGCTTCGTCGGCATCGCGTTCGTCTGGGCCTGGCTGCACTTCTCGCCGGCACCCGTCCGGCACACGCAGCGGGCGCGGGCGGTGTCGCTCGGTCTCGGGGTGCTGTTCGCCGCCAACGTGTTCTGCGTGTTCAAGGCGATCGAAGCCATTCCCGTGCCGATCGCGGTGCTCGCCTATTTCATCTACCCGCTCCTCACCGGCATCGGCGGTGCACTGACGGGGCTGGACAAGCTCAGCTGGCGCGGGGCGCTCGCCGCGGCGGTCGCCTTCGGGGGCCTCGCGCTGATGATCGGGGCGCACCCTGAAGACCTCGGGATCGCCGGGCTGGCGTTCGCCTTCGGCGGCGCCTGCTGCCGTACCGTTATGCTGCTGGTGACGCGCGCGGAACTCGGCGGCGCCGATTCGCGCCTCACCAGCGGCTACTCGCTGCTCTCCTCCACCGCCGTGCTGGCGGTGGCCTGCCTCGCGACCCAGACCTGGAACCTGCCGCACGGGCTTGTCGGATGGGCCGGGTTCCTCGGCACCAGCCTCGCCACCACCGTGGCAATCCTGGCCCTGTTCGCCTCCACCGCCCGCATCGGTCCGTTCCGCACGGCGCTCACCATGAACCTCGAACCCGTGGTCTCCACCGTGCTCAGCATGCTGCTGCTGGGCGAGTCCATGGGACCGTTGCAGGCCTTGGGGGCGGCGATCATGATTACCGCACTCTGCGCTTTCCAGCTGAAGCGCTGAGTCGCCTCGCCATGCATAAATGTACCGGTAACAGTACACAAACTGGCGGGAGAGCCGCCACCCGACTTGTGTTCTGGAAGAAAAGTTTAACTTTCCTCAGGCAGGAACCGGCTCGGCCGCCAGTGCCACCGGCTCGTACCGCGTGAGCGATGGAACGTCCGGCGCGACCTGCATGACCCGCGCGCCGAGATCCATGACGACCGAAGCCACGGTCTCAACGCGCGCCTCCAGCGGGATAGACGGATCCGGGCGGCGGCAGATTGACAGGAACCCGGCGCTTTCGTCGCGCAGCATCCTCTGCAGGTCCTCAGGCGCGAACTTGCCGCGCTGCGCGCTCACCAGGCCGCCGATGCGCTCGAGGCGCTCGAAGGTCGACAGGTTGGGAGCGAGCGAGGCCTGGTGGACCGCGGAGGCCGGCGCGACGAAATGGTTGGTGTGGCAGAGCGCGGCCTGCGCGCCGCGCACGACCTCGAGGCCCCGCGGCGAGAACTCCAGCGCTGCGGTGTCGCCAGACGCGTCCGCGCACAGCACGTTCGACGAAGCGCCGAAGGCGAGGGCCGAAGCGAATTGGGTCGCCGCCTCCACGCTGTCGCAATCGAGCAGCGCGCGCAGCAGCACGTGCACCGGGACGCCGGGCCTGGAGCCGTCGTCCTTGGAACGCAGGATGTTGAGGCAGACGCCGAAGCCATGGCTGTTGAGCCCGATCTTGGCCAGCATGCCGGCCTCGGTCAGAGTGAGGTACGCCGTACCGTCCGGCAGCGAGCAGCGCAACAGCACCAATGCCGCTCGCTGCGTGCCCAGCCAGTCCCAGTTCTGCGCGAGCAGCGTAGTCCCGGTGGTGCTCTGCGCGGGCTTGACCGCGATCGAAGTGCACTCGCCCCAGTCGGGAACGCCCGCAGCCACGTTGCCCGCGGCGATGCGCTGCCAGTCGCCGTGCGGCGCACCGGGGTAGCTCGGAGGCAGGATCTCGGTGCGCGTGTTGAGGGCGAGGATCTCGTCAAGGCGCCGGCCCGAGCCTTCGGCGATGCCCTCGATCTCCGCCAGTAACGAGGGATCCAGCTCGCCGACCAGGTCGCGGTAGCCCGCGCCGAGTTTCTGCGCGCCCTGCCAGTCGATCCCGCAGTAGGCGAACAGCCGTGCGTAGGTGGCGATCGAAAGCTCGATGCGCGAGCGCGCCTCGCTGCCGTGGATGCGGCCGCGCTCGCGCGGGCTGCCTTGCACTTCGATGATCGGGAACATGGACACCTCCTGTGCGGATTCTACGCCCGGGCGTGGCAAGATGCCGCACCCTGCCGAAACCTCCCGGAGACACCCGATGACCCCTGACGCAGCGCCGCCCGAAGGCCGGATCACGACGGCCAGGGACGGCGACATCCTCCTGATCGGCTTCGACCGCCCGAAGAAACTGAACGGGTTTTCCCTGAAGATGTACCGCGAGCTGTTCGAGGCGTTCACGGCGATGGAAAACGACGCGGCCGTGCGCGTGGGTCTCGTATATGCGCACGGGGCCAATTTCACCGCCGGCCTGCAGCTCGACCAGTTCGCCCCGCTGATGGCGCGCGGGGAGTCAGCCGCGCCGGCCGGCAGCGTCGACCCGTTTTCGCTGCGCGAACCGATCCGCACCAAGCCCGTGGTGTGCGCCGTGCAAGGCATCTGCTTCACTCTTGGCATCGAGCTCATGCTCGCGCAGGACATCGTCATCGCGGCCGACGACTGCCGCTTCGCGCAGATCGAGGTCAAGCGCGGCATCATGCCCACGGGCGGGGCGACGCTGCGCTTCGTCGAGCGCGCGGGCTGGGGCAACGCGCAGCGTTACCTGCTGACCGGGGACGAGTTCGATGCCGCCGAGGCGTATCGCCTGGGCTTCGTGCAGGAGGTGGTGCCGACCGGCACGCAGTACGCACGGGCCCTCGCCATTGCGCGTGCGATCGCGGAGCAGGCGCCGCTGGCCGTGCGGGCGTCGCTCGCCTCGTCGCGCCGGTTCGCCGAGAAGGGGCCCCTGGGCATCAAGGAAGAGATGGAGGCGGTGCAGCGCGGGCTTGCGCGCACCGAGGACGCCGCCGAGGGATTGAAGTCATTCACCGAACGCCGCAAGGCGATTTTCAAAGGACGATGAGCATGCAGATTCCCGCCCCCTTCGACGACGCGCGCGACGTGGTGCGCCCCGAGTGGATCGACTACAACGGCCACATGAACGTGGGCTACTACCAGGTGGTGTTCGATTTCGCGGCCGACGCGTTCTTCGACTTCCTCGGCCTCACGCAGGAATTCCGCAAGCGCCACGGCTCGACCACCTTCGCGCTGGAATGCCACGCCAACTTCCTGCGCGAGGTGAAAGAAGGCGACCCGCTTCGTTTCGAGGCGCGGCTGCTCGACTTCGACGCCAAGCGCATCCACTTCTACCAGGAGATGTTCCACGGCACCGAGGGCTACCTCGCGGCATCGCAGGAGTCGTTGTCCTCGCATGTGTCGATGACCACGCGGCGCACGGCGCCCATGCCCGCCGAACTACTCGAGCGCCTCGCCGCGGTCAAAGCAGCCCATGCGGTCCTGCCACGCCCCTGGCAGGTCGGGCACGTGATCCGCGCAGCCGGCCTTGCCATGAGGTAAATTGCACCAGGCGGTGCGCACCAGTGTGCCGTGTTTTATCCCGAAGTCTTGCGCAAAGAACCTCACCGCCATGGAACAACTCGGCAAATACCAACTCAGGAAGGTGCTCGGCAAGGGCGCCTCGGGCACGGTATACCTTGCGCTGGACACGTTCTCCGGCGACGACGTGGCGCTGAAGATCCTCGATCCCAAGGTGGTCGCCTCGGCCGAGTTCGGCGCGACGGCCACGGCGCAGTTCCTGAACGAAGCTTCGCTCGCGGGAAAGCTCAACCATCCGCACATCGCGGCGATCCTCGAAGCCGTGGTGACCGGAAACTCCGGGTACGTGGCGCTCGAGTACGTGCCGGGCGGCGACCTGGCCCAGTTCACCCTGCCCGGCAAGCTCCTGTCGCGCGAGGACGCGATCCAGATCGCGTTCAAGTCCTGCGGCGCCCTCGATTACGCCTACCGGCAGGGCATCGTCCATCGCGACATCAAGCCGGCCAATATCCTGGTGGTCAGCGGCACCAACATCAAGGTTGCCGATTTCGGCGCGGCCTACCTCAAGAAGTCGAAGGAGACCCACGTAGCCGACATCGGCTCGCCCTACTACATGTCCCCGGAGCAGATCAGCGGCGAGGACCTCGGCCACCACAGCGACATGTTCGCGATGGGCGTCGTGATGTATGAGCTGTTCAGCGGGCGGCGGCCCTTCACGGCCGACAGCCTGCCCGATTTGTTCTCCAAGATACTGAACGAGACGCCTGCCCCGGTGAGCTCGATCCGGCCGGAGATCGGCGCGGACGTGGACCAGATCCTCGCGCAGATGATGCAGAAGTCGGTCGCCGACCGCTATCCGACCTGGGCCGACCTGGCCCTGGATATCGCGCGCATCGGCCAGTTGAGCGTCTACCATCAGGAGATCCCGGACAGCGAAAAATTCACCGCGATGAAGAAAGTGGCGATGCTGCAGCGACTGAACGACGGCGAACTCTGGGAACTCGTGCATGCGGGCCAGTGGAAGCGCCTGCCGGGCCGCAAGCCCATCGTCACCGAGGGCGACGCCGGCAACAGCCTGTACTTCCTCGCGAACGGCCAGGCCAAGGTGACCAAGGCGGGCCGCCTGCTCAACATGCTCACCGCTGGCGAATGCTTCGGAGACATGGCTTACGTCAAGGAGGGCGGCGTGCCACGAGGCGCGACCGTGGAATCGATGGGCGACGTGGTGGTGGCCGAGTTCGACTCGCAGGCCATCCACAAGACCAGCATCAACTGCCAGCTCCAGCTCACCAAGGCCATCCTCGACTCGGTGGTCGATCGCCTCTCGCTCGCCAACGAAAGGATGGCGCGCAGCTCCTAGGGCGTGCGACCCGGCGGCTGTGCCGTCCGCGCCATCACGACGCGTCGCACGAGCACAATGGCGGCGATCGCGGCGCAAACGATTCCCGCGGCCAGTCCCACATGCGCCTCCATCCACCGCAGCGCGTCGCGGCCAAGCCAGACAACCAGTGCGACCACCGGCATCGCACCGATCACCGTGCCCAACACGAAGGTGCCGTATTTCGCCTGCGACAGGCCGAGGACCCAGTGGGTCGGCGCGCCAAGCTGGAACACGAGCCGGTAGAGGATCACGCCGCCCACACCGTGCGCGGTGAATCGTTCGTCGATGCGCCTGACGCGGGCTGGCAGGCGCGCGGAAACCCAGTCGCGCGCGACGTGGCGCGCAAACAGGAAACCGATGCTCGAGCCGCCGGCCACGGCGACGAGGGACAACGGGTACGCGACCCAGAACGGCCACAGCGCGCCTGCGGGCAGGACCCAGACGAAAGCGGGTATCCCGAATGGCATGAGCAGGACGAAAGTCACGACGTAGAGGACATAAGCCCAAGGCCCCCAGGTGTCCAGCAATGCCCGCACCCCGTCCGGGTCGCGGAACACCTCGAGCGCGCCGAACCGCCAGGCCGCCGCGAGGATCGCCAGTACTAGCAGGAATACCCCGAGGCGCCAACGCATCAACGCTTTCTGCTGCAGGGACTGGGCCACTTTCCGCCCGGACCCGCCTAAAACAGCGAGCTCGAAAATCCCCCGTCGACCGGGATCGCGGTTCCGGTCACGAAATCGCTGGCACCGCTGCACAGGAACACCGCGATCCCCTCGAAGTCCGCGGGAACGCCCCAGCGCCTGGCGGGCGTGCGGTCCACCACCTTGTCATGCAGCGCAGGGATGATCTGCCTGGCGCGCTTGGTCAGGTCGGTGTCGATCCAGCCGGGCAGGATGCTGTTGACCTGGATGCTGTCCTTCGCCCAGGCCGAGGCGAGGCTCTTGGTGAGCTGCACCGCCGCGCCCTTGGTGGCCGCATACACCGGCGCGACGTCGAAGCCGAACAGGCTCGTCATCGAACCGATCGTGACGACCTTGCCGCCGCCGCGTTTCACCATCTCGGGATGGACCGCCTGGCAGCAGAAGAACATGCTGGTGAGGTTCGTATCCACCACCTGGTGCCATTCCTCGGCGGTGTAGTCCTGCGGCTTCTTGCGGATGTTGGTGCCCGCGTTGGCCACCAGGATGTCGACGCCGCCGAGCTGCGAGGCGGTTTCGGCCACTGCGCGATCCACGTCCTTGCGCTGCGTGACGTCGGCGGCGATCCCGATCGCGCGGACGCCCAGGGCCGCGAGCTCCTTTACCGCAGCCGCGTTCTTTTCGGGGTTGCGCCCGACGACTGCGATGTCGGCGCCCGCACGGGCGAGGCCCCGCGCGATGCCGAGGCCGATGCCTCCGTTGCCGCCGGTGACGATCGCGACCTTGCCTTTCAGGTTGAACATGGGATCGTGCCTCGGTTCCGGTCGCTTACTACGAAGTGCGGCGCGCGCCGGGGCCGGCAAGCGCTTCGAGCAGTTCCCACATCGTGTGGTCGGCCCAGTAGTCCGGGTCGGCATTGATCTTGGCCACGCCCTGGGCGACGACGTCCTTGCCTACGTCGTGCCTTTTGCAGAAATCGAGCCAGAACTCCCTGACCTCTTCGCTTGAAAGTTCCATCTCAGGGACGGCCCTGCCTGCCCATGTTCCTGCGGCCCTTGTTACGCGGGGGATTGTGCGCGCCGCCGCCCTCCTTGCGCGGCTGCTGCTGTTGCGGGCGTGGACGCGGGTTGGAATTCTTGTGCTCCGGATTGCGGTTGCCCGATCCGGACATTTGCTGCACTTTGCGGATCTCCACGGCAAGGGCGTCCAGGTTCGCCTGGTGCAGCGCCTTCGGCCCGGCCTCCTGGAGCGCCTTCTGCTCGCGGTCGCGCAGTTCGTGCAACTTGCGTAGAGCCTCGCTGCCCGAGGCACCCAACCCGCCGCCGTGCCGTTCGGCCTCATGCCTCAGCATCGCGATCAGGGCGATCTCGTCGATCACCTCGTCGCTTGCCCGTGCTCCTTCCATATCCGCTCCCGATTCATGTGTTTGACGCGCAAAGGAGAAGGTTACAACGCGGGTGCCCCGCTGCCAATCGGCTTGCGCTCCCCGCCCCGGGACCCGCTCCCCTCGCGGAAACAGCCGCCGCCCCGAAATCGTGCATTGATACAATGGGATCGACGTGCAAATCGACTGGACGCACCCAAGAAAAGCGAGGTAGCGATTGTCTGCATACGATGGCCCCATCCGCGCGCCCCTGCCTTCCGGCATCCGTTCCCGCCGAGTCGCGGGTGTCAACGGCCTCGACATGCACGTGCTGGAGGCGGGCGACCCCTCCGGCGCACGGCCCTTGGTCCTGCTGCTGCACGGCTTTCCGGAACTCGCCTACAGCTGGAGAAAGGTGATGCCGCCGCTTGCCGAGGCCGGGTACCACGTGATCGCCCCCGACCAAAGGGGCTATGGCCGGACCACCGGCTGGGACGACCGCTACGACGGAGATCTCGGCTCCTTCTGCATGCTCAACCTGGTGAGGGACGCCCTGGGCCTGGTTTCGGCGCTCGGCTATCGCTCGGTGGCCGGCGTGGTGGGGCACGACTTCGGCTCGCCGGTCGCGGCCTGGTGCGCGCTTGTCCGCCCGGATGTGTTCCGCTCCGTTGCGCTGATGAGCTCCCCGTTCGCCGGCCCGCCGGCCATCCCGTTCAACACGCAGGGCGTCGTGCAGCCCGCCTCCGCCGACCCGATTCACGCTGACCTCAGGGCCCTCGAACCGCCACGGAAGCACTACCAGTGGTACTACTCAACGCACGGGGCCGATGCCGAGATGCGCCACTGCCCGCAGGGGCTCCACGCTTTCCTGCGCGCCTATTACCACTGCAAGAGCGCGGACTGGAAGCAGAACGCACCGGTCGCACTTGAATCCTGGAGCGCGCGCGAACTCGAAAAACTGCCGCGCTACTACGTGATGGACCTCGGCCTGGGGATGGCGCAGACCGTCGCTCCGCTCATGCCCTCAGACGAGGAAATCGCGGCGTGCAAATGGCTGCCCGACGCGGAACTCGCGGTCTACAGCGCCGAGTACGGCCGCACGGGGTTCCAGGGCGGCCTCCAATGGTACCGGTGCAGGACGAGCGGCCTGTTCAATGCCGGGATGGAGGTATTCGCCGGACGCACGATCGATGTGCCGTCGTGCTTCATCGCCGGGCGCAGCGACTGGGGCACCTACCAGAAGCCGGGGGATTTCGAGAGCATGCAGGCTGCGGCGTGCACTCGCATGACGGGCATCCACCTAGTCGAAGGCGCCGGGCACTGGGTGCAGCAGGAACAACCCGGGGAAGTCACCCGCCTGCTGGCGGGATTCCTGTCGGCGGAGCGGGGTACCTCCTCAGCCCGCTGAGGCCGCCCGGGAACGCGCCCCGGCCTGCCGGGGCGGGGCGTCGTCCACCACAAGCCCGGCCTCCGGGAGGATGACCTCGCGCAGCACGCGCGTCATGAAATAGGGCTTGCCCGGGCCGGCGGCCTCGACCTCGACGTGCTCGAACTTGAACGCCCGCTCGAGCGTGCGCATCACGCGGTCGATCGGCTTGCCCGCCTGGGTGGCGCTGGTGAAATACACGCCGCGCAGCATCAGCGGCTGGTAGTCCACGTGGGTGGAAAACCCGAGGCCGATCATTTCCCCCACCAGCGGCCCGATTGCGTGGAACTGCTGCGGAAACCGGTAGATCGATGCGCGCCGCACGGGATCCGGCTCCTGCTCGAGGCGGCCCAGCATTTCCGCGTAAAGCCTCTGCTGGAGCACCGCAAAGTCGGCGGCGTAGTTCCTCGAGGTTTCCATCGGGTCGACCCCGAAGTCGAAGGTCGTCCCCCAGACCTGCTCGCGGGCCGTGTCGTCCATGGTGCCGAAGAACTCGGCAAATCCGGCGAGCAGGTCCATCTTGGTGACGAGGAGGTAGACGGGGAAACGCGTGCCCAGGCCGGCATACAGTTCGGCAAGGCGCATGCGCACATGCGCCGCGAACTGCTGCCGCTCCGGCTTGGTCCAGAGCAGGAGGTCGGTGACGCTCACCGTGATTATCGCGCCGCTTACAGGACGTCCCGGACGGAATCGCCGGACCAGGCCGAGGAAACCGTGCCAGGCGGCGCTGCCCGTCAGCACGTCCCTGTGGTTCTTGGTTTCGTGGGCCACATAGCGGCCGGCGATGTCGAGGAATACCGCGGCGCCGGTAAACCACCACTCGCAGTAGCGCGACCCGCCAACCCCGGTCACCTGCGGCGGCCCGTCGCCGGCGTCGCGGGCGAGGCCCAGCCCGGAGTTCTTAAGCACGGTCGAGTTGCCGGAGCCGGGCGCGCCGATGACCACATACCAGGGCAGTTCATGCACGGATTTGCCCGCGCCCTCGAGGGCCGCGACGGTGGATTCGAACCGCTCGCGCAACGCCGCGATGTTCGCGGCCGCCGGGTCGTCGGGCGCGACCTGGGGGCCGAGATCGACCATCTGCCGGAACAGTTCCGCGCCGTCGCTGCGCCTGCGCGCCGGGTCAACCTTATCCTGGGGCGTGCTCATGGTTTCGATCCGAGGATGATCACCACGCGCCGGTTCCGGGCGCGATTCTGTTCCGTGTCGTTGGGCGCGACGGGGTCGGCTTCCGCCGCGCCTTCGCTCGCAACCCGCTGCGGCTGGCTCAGTCTTGCCGCGAGCACCTTTGCGGCCGACTGCGCCCGAGCCGCGCTGAGTTCGAGGTTGGAGGCGAACACCGCGGAATTGACCGGCAGGCTGTCGGAGTAGCCCCTCACCAGGATCGTGCCGGGAACGCGTTCGAGCGCTTCGCCGACTTTCCCGAGGACCGGATCCATCTGCGCGCCATGCTCGACGCGGCCCGAGCCGAACTGCTGCGCGTCGCGAAAGGCGACGATGCTGCGGCCGGCGTCCTCGCCCAACACGATGAGTCCGCCCCGGATTTCGGCAGCAAGCGCTGCTTCGAGCAGCTTGTGCGGCGTAGCGGCCGGCGCCGCCGGGACGACCGGCGGGGCGACCTCCGCCTTGGGAGCGGCAACCGCGAGCGGCGCCGCTGCGGGCGCTTCCGCTTTTGGCGCGATGACTGCGCTTGCCGCGGCCGCAGGCGGCGGCGGCGGCTGCATGGTCCGGTATCCGACCACTGCCGCCAGCAGTACCGCAACTGCACCGCCGCCGGCGAGCCACGGGAACCCCCCGCGCGATGCCGCCCGTGCGGCGGGTTTCGAGACGGCGGCGATTGCTTGCTGTTTCATCCCTCGCCAGCGTGCCGAAAGTCCATCTGCCGGACGGGGCCTGCGGCGTGTCACCAGTGCGTGCAGGTCGGCGCGAATCTGGTCGAGCTGCTGCTGCCCTCCCTCCGTGCCCCGATAGCGCCCTTCGAACCCGAGCGCAAGGCACACATACATCAATTCGAGCAGGTCGGCGTTGTCCTCGGGCTTCTCGGACATGGCCGCCAACAGCGTGAAAAACTCGTCGCTCCCGGTATTCTCGCCGCGAAGGTTCTCGAGCAACCCATGCTTCTGCCAGTCACGCCCCCACTCCGTGGATGAAGCGGCGTCGTCGGCCAGGCAACACAACGCGTAGACCGAGGCCTCGAGGATTTCACCCGGCGTCTGCGCTTTGCTGGCCCCCGCCTCGAAAGCCTCGATCAAATCCTGGAGCGTTTCCTTGAGCAGCGCCGGGTCGGGATGGTTTTTCGCCGCCCGGATCTGGGGCACTGCACTTAGGACGGGATTCGCGAACGCAATGAGCGTATTGAGACCGCCCAGCGCGGCCAGGTTGGCCTGCAGCGCTTCGGGCAGCGCCCGGGGCGCAAACGGATTGGCGCGCCGCCGTGCGCCGCGGCCGGCGATTGTGGCGTCGGGGTCGAAGTCCGTGAGCGGTCCCGAGAACGTCGCGTCCGGGTCCTCGCCTCTGCGCGGCGCCGGCTTTAGGGTGTCCTCGGGATCCTGGTCACCCATGCGCATCAACGCGGCCATGGGCCCGCTGAGCGTCGCATCGGGATCCATCGCCGCCAGCGGACCCGTGACGGTCGCGTCCGGGTCCGTTTCGGGCACGGCGCTGCGACCCGGCGCTTGCGGGTCAATGGGCTTGTCGCGGTTGTCACTCATCCTGGCGCTATTCTATTGAACCGTCGGGGGTCATGAGCGGGGCATGATGATGTTTCAAACTCGGTTCCAAGCTCAGTTCAAGACTCTGCGGCCGGCCGGGTCCAGGTTTCCGACCACGCCAGGACACAGCTCGAGGCCGGCTTTCCAAAGCGGTCCTGCATGAACACCTTCGCGGTCGCGGCCTCGCCGTTGACGGCGAGCTGGGCGCCGCGCGCCGGCACGAACGTGCTGTATACCCCGATCGGGCGATCCATCGCGCCCGGCGGGACGGTCAGCACGAACGGCGCCATCAGGTCCCACCAGCTCATGATGATCTCGCCGTCGTCCGACGCGATGCGTTCCTCGACGGTGCTCAGGCAGTCCCCCGCGCGGTCGAATTCGGCGTCCATCACTGGCAGGGATTCATCGCCGAACGGCTTGTGGAGCAGCGCTTCGATCGTCCGCTGCAGGAAGCGCGTCATGCCGATGTTGTCCGAATAGACCCGCGGCCCCTTGCCAGTAAGCGCGCTCTCGATGAACAGCGCGTGACCCTGCCCCGCCGGGGACCAGAGCACGCGCCAGTGGCTCACCCGGTCGGAAATCGTCTTGCCGCCGTCATCCGACAGCCGGATGAACGAGTTCTCGCCCGTCATGACAACGTTGCCGGGATCTACCATTCGCTGCTCAGCCATGAAGCCCTCCCTTTGGACCCGGAAGGATACCACCGCGACCCGTCGCGATGCCGGCTCCGATCGGTCGTGCAATCGAGCGTCAGGTGCCCGAAAGGCGCGCCCGCTGCGCCTCGCCGAGGTGACACCACTCGCCGGCCGCGAGGCCAAGCGCCTCCAGCGACAATGCGCCGATCGAAGCCCTGTGCAGCGCCACGCAATGATTGCCCGCCGCCGCCAGCATGCGCTTGACCTGGTGGTACTTGCCCTGCACGAGGACAATCTCGAGGCAGTGCGAATCGATCCGACGGCAGCCCTCGACCGCGAGGGGCGCGGGCTCGTCGTCCAGCTGCACCCCCCCGAGCAACCGCGCGACCAGCGCGTCCGTCGCCGGCTCCTGCAAGGTCGCCAGGTACACCTTTGGCACGTGGCGCTTGGGCGAGGTGTGCGCATGGATGAACGCGCCGTCGTCTGACAGCAGCAGCAACCCGGTCGTGTCGTGGTCCAGCCGTCCCACCGGTTGCGTCTCGCGCCACGCAAACTGCTCCGGAAGCAGCGACAGTACACCCGGATGGTGGCTGGGCTTGCGCGAGCACTCGTAGCCGGGGGGCTTGTTCAGCGCGACATAGAGGTGCTCGTGGTAGGCCCACGCTTCACCGTGGACCGTGAACTCGAGGCCCTCGGCCTCGATCGGTGCGCCGATCTCGGTGGCGACCGTGCCACCGATCGCAACGGCCCCGTCGCGGATCAACGCCCGGCATCCCTTGCGCGTGCCGAAGCCCTGTGACTGGAGGATCCGGTCGAGCGTGAGTTTCCTCATGCGTCGCCGGTGCGGCGCGCGGCCCTTACGACGCTGGCCGCAGGACGATCACGACCCGGCGGTTCTTGGCGCGGTTCCCGGCCGTGTCGCTGGGCGCCACCTGCTGCGAATCGCCGGCCCCTTCGCCTTTGACGCGCTTGGGATCGCGCAGCTTGCCCGCGATCAGCTTCGCCACGGATTCGCCGCGTGCCGCGGACAGCTCCTGGTTCGAGGGGAACTTCGGGTTGCTGCTCGGTTTCGCGTCGGCGTGCCCGGTGACGACTATCGATCCCGGCGCCTTGTCCAGCGCGGCGGCGATTCCGAGGATGGCCGGACGCAGCGGCGCCTCGATGTCCACGCCGCCCGAATGGAACTGGTTGGCGCTGCGCAGCGTGATGGTGGTCGCCCCGCGTTCTTCGGCAACCGCAATCACTCCGCGCTTGATGTCGTCCGCCAGCAGGGCCTTAACGCTCACTGCGCTGGCGGACGCCGCGGGCGCCGCGGGAGGCGTCACAGCGGGCGCCACAGCAGGCGCCGGCGCGACCGCCACGGCCGGCTTGGGTGCCTCAGGTGCGGGAGGTTTCCCGCCGCCAAACACGATATACAGCGCCACCGCGAGCACAACCGCCCCGCCCGCGATCATTGGCATGCGCGAGGTGTCGGCGGATACGGGCGTCGCAAGCACGGCCGCAGCGACAGCGGGCGCGACAGCAGCGACCACCGTCGGCGGAGCGGCCGTTGGCGGCACCGCAGCCGGTTCAGGTACGGGTTCCGCCGGCTGGGCGCCGATTACCGTCGCGTCGGGATCATCGTCCCGCTGGAA
>JANNXB010000428.1:0-5081 GCA_031409355.1 Betaproteobacteria bacterium
CCGCGCGCGGGCGCGCCAGGCGAGGGTGATGTACACGCGCCAGCCGATCTGCACGGCGGCGTAGCCGATTGCCGCGAGGGTGAGGGCGAGGGCAACGAGGCCGATCGCCAGCGGCGGGCCGAGCGAGAGCGTCCAGTGCGCCAGCGCCTGCGCCGAATCGATCCAGTGCGCCCAGTCCCAGGCGTAGGGCTCCACTTTGACCGGGTCGTGGTTCGCGCCCATCAGCAGGCGCCCGTAACCGTAGGCGAGCAGGTAAAGCGGCGCGATGGTCAAGGGGTTGGTATACAGCGTCGCCGCCAGCGCGACCGGCAGGTTCCTCTTCAGCGGCACGGCGAGCAGCGCGGCGGTGATCATTTGCAGCGGTCCCGGCACCAGCCCGGAGAACAGGCCGATCGCGAAGCCGCCGGCCACGGAATCCCGGTTCAGCGCCCACAGGTTCGGGTGGTGCAGCCAGGTTCCCAGCCAGGCAAGGTACCGGTTGGCGCGCACCGTGTCGCCGTCGGGAAGGTACCTGCGGAAGAATTTTCTGGGCATGTCGGGTGCGGGCGTCAGCGCCCGGGGGCACTGGCGCGTTCGATTCTAGATGACGGCTGTCATCCTTTCGTTCGCCTGCGGCGTTCTATTTCTTCAGCTGCAACCCGAACTGCCGGGCTCCGGCTGGTTCTGGCTGGCCGGATGCCTGTTAGTCCTGCCGCTGCGGAAAAGATTCCTCACCCTGCCGGCGGCGTTCGCGATCGGCTTTTGCTGGGCGCTCGGCATGGCGCAGTTGAAACTCGCCGAGCGCCTCTCGCCTGAGCTCGAGGGCAGGGATATTGAGGTGGTCGGCGTCGTCGCCAGCCTGCCCGCGACGGGCGAGCGCAGCCTGCGTTTCGAGTTCGAACCCGAGTCGGCGCAGGTGAAACTGCCGGGCCGGATCCTGCTGTCCTGGTACCGAAGCCCCTTCCATGAAGAGCAGCCGGCGATCCTTGCGGCGCCAGTGCATCCGGGCGAACGCTGGCGATTCACGGTGCGCCTGCGCCGGCCGCACGGTAATTTCAATCCGCATGGCTTCGACTACGAGGCCTGGCTGCTGGAGCGCGGTATCGGGGCGACCGGCTACGTGCGGCCCCGCACTTCGCCCCTGCTTCTGGGCGCCAGGAACAACTTCTCCGACCGGATCGAATCCATCCGCGAGTCCGTGCGCGACCGCTTCAAGCGCGTGCTGGGCGAAACGCCGGCAGGCGGCATCCTCGCCGCGCTCGCGGTCGGCGACCAGCGCTCCATTTCCGCCGAGGAGTGGCGCCTGTTCAATCGCACGGGCGTCACCCACCTGATGAGCATATCCGGACTGCACGTGACGCTCGTCTCCGGACTGTTCGCCTGGCTGGCGAGTTTCCTGTGGCGGCGGTCGACTTGTCTCATGCTGCGCCTGCCCGCGCGCAAGGCCGGCGCCATCGCGGCGATCGCGGGCGCGCTCGGCTACACGCTGATCGCCGGCTTCGCGGTACCGGCGCAGCGCACCTTCTGGATGGTGACGGTGGTGGCGCTCGCGCTCTGGTCGGGCCGCATTGCTTCGCCCGCGCGGATTCTGGCCCTGGCGCTGGGAGTGGTGCTGCTGTTCGATCCCTGGGCGGTGCTTGCCGCGGGGTTCTGGCTTTCGTTCGGCGCGGTCGCGCTCATCTTCTTCGTCGCGAACGACAGGGGTTCGATGGCGCAACAGTGGCTGCAGGTGCAATGGGCGATCACCCTCGGCCTCGCGCCCGCGGCGCTGCTGCTTTTTTCGCAGGTATCCGTCGTCGGGCCGCTCGCCAACGCGCTGGCGATTCCAGCGGTATCGGCGATCATCACGCCGCTTGCGCTGCTGGCGGCGGTCCTGCCTTGGGAAGTGCCGCTCGAATTCGCCGCCTGGCTGCTGCAATGGCTGCTGCAATTCCTGGAATGGTGCGCATCACTCCCGGCGGCCGTCTGGCAACAGCATGTGCCGCCGCTCTGGAGCGTCCTGCTAGCGCTGGCGGGCGTTCTGTGGCTGCTCGCGCCGCGCGGCGTGCCATGGCGGGCGACCGGCCTCGCGCTCATGCTTCCCGCGGTCGCGCTGCCTCCGCCGGCGCCCGGGCCCGGCAGCGCCTGGATCACCACGCTGGATGTCGGGCAGGGCCTGGCAGTGCTGGTGCGCACGCAGAACCGGGCGCTGCTCTACGACGCCGGTCCCGCGTTCGGCGCCGAGGCCGACAGCGGCGAGCGCATCATCGCGCCTTACCTGCGCGCCGCCGGCATCGAACGGCTGGACGCGATGATCGTCACGCACAACGACATCGACCATTCGGGGGGCGCCGCCTCGGTGCTGGAGAACTTTGAAGTGGCGGCGATGTTCTCGTCGCTTGCCCCGGGCCATCCCCTGCCCGGACTCGCTCCCGGCGCGCAACGTTGCGCGGCGGGGCAGGAGTGGACCTGGGACGGCGTGCGCTTCGAGATCCTGCATCCCCGGAACGCGGCGGCGACGGCGAAGAAGACCAACGACCTGAGCTGCGTGCTGAAGGTGAGCGCGGGCGCACGCTCCATGCTGCTCACGGGCGATATCGAGAAACTGGCGGAGGCAGAGCTGGTGAAAAGAGCGTCCGCCACGCTGTCAGCCGACGTATTGCTGGTTCCGCACCACGGCAGCAGGACGTCTAGCAGCGCCGAGTTCCTCGCCGCCGTGAATCCTTCCCTCGCTGTAATCCCCGTCGGCTACCGCAACCGCTTCGGCCACCCGCACGCGGATGTCCTGGAGCGGCTTGCGACGAGGACTTTCCGGACGGATCTCGATGGCGCCGTGACCGTTCGCCTGTCGGACCTCGAATTGCGGGCCGACGGCGAAAGGCGGCTTCGCCGGAGGTACTGGCACGATACGCCGCCCTAGGGCCATAATATTTCCGCGGACGACCCGCCGGGCCGCCCGCACCATCGCTCAAGGAGGGCAGATCATGGCCAAGAAGGAACGCAATGCTGTGTACCGGGTCACCGATGTCATCGGCACGAGCTCGATTTCCTGGGAAGACGCCGCGCGCAGCGCGGTCAAGACGGCCTCCAAGTCGCTGCGCGACCTGCGCATCGCCGAGGTGACCAAGCTCGACGTGAAAGTGGAAGACGGCAAGGTGACGCAGTTCCGCACCCGCCTGTCGCTGTCGTTCAAATACAGCGCTTAAGTGTTGCTGTTGTTCCGCCTGGTCCGCAAGATCGCGGGCTGGGTGGATTTCATCCTGGTCTGCCTTGTGGTGTACCTGCTCGCCTGGCTGCCGTGGCCGGGCAGGCACCCGGTGGCCAGGCTGTTTCCGGCCTGGTGCCGGGCTTTCGTGCGAGCGCTCGACGTGGACCTCCGCGTGCATCAGAAGCACCGCAAGCACCTGCCGCAGCGCTACATCCTGATCGCCAATCACCCGTCGGCCTTCGAGGACATCGGCATCCCGGCGGTGTTCGACGTGGTGTCGCTCGCCAAGACGCAGGTTCAGGACTGGCCCGTCCTGGGCCGGATCGCCAAGGCGGCCGGCACGCTGTTCGTGGACCGCGACAATCCCGAATCGCGCAAGCAGGTCATCCAGACCATGGTGGAAGCCGTCAACGCGGGGCAGAACATCGCGCTCTATCCGGAAGGCGGCTGCAAGGGGCGGCGCCTGTTCAGCGAGTTCAAGACGGGCGCCTTCGAGGTTTCGTTCCGGACCGGCGTGCCGATCCTGCCCGTGTTCCTGCATTACGAAGCGCAGGACGATTTCGAATGGCAACCGCCGTATACCCTGCCGGACAAGATCCGGCACATGATGACCACGGTGAACAACCGCGCCAATTACTATGTGCATGACCCGCTGGATCCAAAGGATTACGCCGACCGGTACGCGATGAAGGCGGCGGCATACGCTTTGTATGTCCGCTGCAACGCGCAATACCTGGAATGATGCCCTCCACGGCGATGACGCCGTCCTTCACCGCGATCGTTCGCGTCACCGGCAGTGCCGGCCGCTTCGAGGAATTCCGCGAGCGCGTCCGCTGGCTGATGGTGCGCGACCCGGATGCCGAGCCCTGCACCGAGCATCACGCGGATACCCTGCTCGAGTATCGCTTCGAGCTGGAGAAGGGCCTGCCGTTCCCGACCTTTGTCGCCGCCAGCGCGGACTTTCCGGAATTGCGCATCGAGGTGGAATGGGACAAGAGTGGCGTGAAGGGCGGCGTGGCGATTGAATGCGGCCGGCCCGTCGATAAGTGGGTCGGCGAGAGAAGCCCGCCATGAAAGCGGCCCGGCGCGCGGAGCCCGGCCTGAAAGCGGCTTCCAGGCAACGGTTCCTGCGTTGCGCTTCTCCTCGCGGGCTGCACCGCGTCGCCTACCTGGAATGGGGCGATCCGAAGAACGAGCGTGTGCTCGTCTGCGTGCACGGACTGACGCGCTGCGCGCGCGATTTCGACGTGCTTGCGGCGGCGCTAAGCGAGCACTACCGCGTCGTCTGCCCGGACATCGCGGGGCGCGGCGACTCGGAATGGCTGCCCGAGCCGATGCTCTACCAGCTGCCGCAATACCTCGGCGACATGGTGGCGTTGATCGCGCGGCTTGATGTCGAGAACGTGCACTGGCTCGGCACCTCGATGGGTGGCGTGATCGGGATGGCGCTGGCGGCGCAACCGGGTACGCCGGTGCAGAAACTTGTCATCAACGACGCCGGGCCGGTGATCGCCAAGGTATCTCTGGAGCGCATCGCCACCTACGTTGGCATGGCGCCGGTGTTTCCCGACATCGCCGCCGCCGAAAAGTACATCCGCACGATAAACGCGGCTTTCGGGCCGCACAGCGCCGCCGAGTGGCGTTTTCTCACCGAGGTTGTGCTGCGCAAGAACGCCGATGGCAGCCTGCGCATGCACTACGACCCGAAGCTGGCCGAACCGTTTCGCGTCCTGATGCCGGAGAAGGACCTCGAGCTCTGGCCGCTGTGGGACGCGATCCGCTGCCCGACGCTGGTGCTGCGCGGCGCGCAATCGGATCTGCTGACGAAGGAAACCTGCGCGCAGATGACGCAGCGCGGGCCGAAAGCGAAAGTGGTCGAGATTCCCGGCGTCGGCCATGCGCCGACGCTGATGCA
>JANNXB010000429.1:0-7757 GCA_031409355.1 Betaproteobacteria bacterium
CGGACCGAGACGCCGAAACTGCAAGAGGTAAAACCTGCTCACTGGGTCGCCTGCCACCTGAGGCCGGTGGGCGGGCCCTTCGATCGATTGGACTCGTGACATGTCCGCAACGCCGCCCCGAATCGCAATCCTCGGCTTCGCCATCGAGTGCAACCGCTTCTCGCCGGTGACCACCGCAGCCGACTTCGCCAGCAAGGTCGACATCCGTGGCGAGGAAATCATCCGCCAGGCGCGCTCGGGAACCTGCCGCACGACGCAGGATCTCCCCGGATTCTTCGCGCAGATGGACAAAAGCGGGCCATGGACACCGGTGCCGCTGCGGATGGCGCTCGCCCAGCCCGGCGGACCGGCGGACCAGGGTTACTACGATGAATTCCTCGGTGAGATCGGCGCCGGCCTCAAGAGCGCGGGCAAGCTCGACGGCGTTTTCGTCGTCAGCCACGGCGCCGCGCTCAGCACCGGCTCGGATGATCCCGACGGCGATCTCTTCGAGTTGATCCGCCGGCAGGTCGGCCCGCAGGTGCCGGTGATCGGCGTGTTCGACCTGCACGCCAACGTTTCGCGCAGGATGACCGACAACCTCGACGTCTTCGTCGGTTACCTCGAAAACCCCCACACCGACATTCGCGCGCGCGGCGCCGAGGCGGCGCAGCATATGCGCGAGCTGCTCGGAGGGGAAAAGACCGCCGTCGTCATGGTCAAGCTGCCGCTGACGCCGCCTTCGATCACGCTGCTTACCGCCAGCGGCCCTTACAGCGACATGATCCGTTACGGGCAGACACAGGTCGGCGGCGACATCATGAACATCTCGATCATGGCGGGCTTCGTCTTCAGCGACTGCCCGAAGAACGGCTACACCGCAGTAGTAACCGCGCGCAACGGCAACCGCCGCGCCGCGTTCGATCTTGCGCTCGATCTCGCCAGGCGCACCTGGGCCATGCGGGAACGATTCACGAAGAAAATGACCAGCCTCACCGACGCAGTGAAGCTCTCGGTCGAGGCGGGAAAGAATCGTGCGGCGCCTGCCGTGTTGCTGGCCGACGTCGCCGACAATCCCGGCGGCGGCGGACGCGGCAACACCACCTGGCTGCTGCGCGCACTGGTCGAGGCGAAGGCAGAGGGCGTGGTCATCGGCGTTTTCAACGATGCGGCCCTTGCCGCCGAGGCGCATCGGGCCGGCCCGGGTGAGGACATTCTCGCGCGCTTCAACAGCGCCGAGGACAACGAGTTCTCCGCGCCCTTCGAGGCCGAGGCGAGGGTCGTGTCGCTATCCGATGGGGCGTTCGTAGGGCGCCGCGGCGGAATGAAGGGCACGGCGGCTTCGATGGGGCCTTCGGCGCTGCTCGAAATCGGCGGCGTCTCGGTTGCCGTCATCTCCAACCGCCACCAATGCATGGACCCGAAGCAACTCGAAATCCTCGGCGTCGATATCGGGTCAGCCCGCACGGTCGTGCTCAAGAGCCGCGGACATTTCCGCGCCGGCTTCGACGAATTCTTTCCGCCCGAGCGCATCTACGAGGTCGACTGCCCCGGCCTGACCTCTCCCGCGCTGCACACGTTTACCTGGACGCGCCTGCCGCGCCCGGTGTACCCGCTCGACGAAACCACCGCCTGGGCGCCGCCAGACTTCGAAAACTAGGAGTTTTCATGCGCATCTTCTCCGCCACCATCGCCACCGAAACCAACACCTTTTCGCCGCTGCCGACCAGCATCGACGCCTTCAAGGAAACCGTCTTCCTGCGCCCGGGCGAGCACCCCGACGACGCGCCGCGCATGTGCACCGCGCCGCTCTTCGTCGCGCGCAAGCGCGCCGCGAAGGACGGCTTCACGCTGATCGAAGGCAGCTGCTTTGCCGCCAGCCCGGCCGGCACGGTCAACAAGGCCGACTATGAATTCATGCGCGACGAAGTGCTGGGCCAGCTGCGCGCGGCGCTGCCGCTCGACGCCGTGTTGTTCGGATTGCACGGCGCGATGGTCGCGCACGGCTACGACGACGTCGAAGGCGACATCCTCGAGCGGGCACGCGCGATCGTCGGCAGGAAATGCGTGATCGGCGTCGAGCATGACCCCCATTGCCACATGACGCTCAAGCGCATGCGCAACTCGGACATCATGATCTGCTACAAGGAATTCCCGCACACCGATGTCGTCGACCGGGCCGAAGACGTGCTTGACCTGGTGCTGCGCACGCTGCGCGGCGAGATCAGGCCGGTGATGTCGCTCTACGACTGCCGGCAGATCGGCAGCTATCCGACCACGCTGCCGCTGATGCGCGGCTTTGTCGACCGCATGATGGCGCTCGAAGGCAAGGACGGCATCCTCTCCGTTTCCGCGGTGCACTGTTTTCCCTACGCCGATGTCGAGGAGCTCGGCAGCCGCATCCTGGTCGTCGCCGACGGCGACAAGGCGAAGGCCGATGCGCTGGCGACCCGGCTGGGCGAGGAGTTCGTCTCGATGCGCGGCCGCACCACGCCGGAATACCTGAGCGTCGCCGCGGGAGTCAGGGCCGGCATGGAGTTCGACGGCGCGCCGGTGGTCATCGCCGACCCGGCCGACAACGCGGGCGGCGGCGCGCCTTCGGACAACACGACGGTCCTGCGCCAGCTCATGGAGAGCGGCGCGACCGACAGCGCCATCGGCCCGCTCTGGGACCCGATCGCGGTGAAGCTGTGCTTCGATGCCGGCGTCGGTGCCCGTTTCCCGCTACGTTTCGGCGGCAAGACCGGCCCGGCCTCGAACCAGCCGGTCGACGCACAAGTCGAAGTGACGGCGCTCAAGCGCGACTGCTGGCAGCGCTTCGGGCCGACCCTTGTGCCGCTGGGCGACTGCGCGGCGATCCGCATCGGCGGCATTGAAGTCGTGCTGATCACCAAGCGCACGCAAGCGCTCGGCCTGGAATTGTTCTCAAACATGGGCATCGATCCGCTCAAGCGCAAGATGCTGGTGGTGAAATCGACCAACCACTTCATGGCCGCCTTTGGCCCGATCGCGAAGAAGGTCATCTACGTCGATTCCGATGGACCTCTTTCCCGCGACCACCGCAAGCTGCCGTACACCAAGTTGCAGCGCCCGATCTGGCCGCTCGACGCTGTCGCCAAGGCCGGACTGATCTTTTGAAGCCCGCCCTGTACACCCTGCCGGCGACCGAGCTGCGGCGGCTGATCGGCACCAAGGAGATCTCGCCCGTCGAGCTGCTCGAATCCTGCATCGCGCGCATCGAGGCCATCAATCCCGCGGTCAACGCGATCGCGGCCAAGGCCTACGGGCGTGCGCGCGTCGAAGCCAAGGCGGCGGAGGCGGCTGTGCTGAACGGCGCGCCGCTAGGCCGCCTGCACGGCTTGCCGGTCGGCGTCAAGGATCTGCAGGATACCGGCGGCCTTCTGACCACCCAGGGCTCGCCGCTGTACCGCAACCACGTGCCGGCGACCGATTCGGCGCAGGTGGCGCTGGTGCGCGCGGCAGGCGCGATCGTGACGGCAAAAACCAACGTGCCTGAGTTCGGCGCCGGCGCCAACACGCGCAACCCGGTCTGGGGCGCGACCGGCAATCCCTTCGACCCCTCGCTCATCGCCGGCGGCTCCTCCGGCGGTTCGGCCGCGGCACTCGCCTGCGACATGCTGCCGCTATGCACTGGTTCGGATACCGGCGGCTCGCTGCGCATCCCGGCGGCGATCTGCGGCGTCGTCGGCTTCCGGCCCTCGCCCGGCCTGGTGCCGATGAATGGCCGGCAGCTCGGCTGGACGCCCATCTCGGTTCTCGGCCCGCTGGGGCGCAGCGTCGCCGATGCGCGGATGCTGTTCGCCGCCCAGCTTGGCGTGGACGATCGCGATCCGCTGTCGCATCGCCTCGATCCCGAGGCCGCGGCCACTTCGCGCCCGGTCGATCTTGGCCGCCTGCGCGTCGCCTGGACGACGGATTTCGGCCAATGCCCGGTCAGCGCGGAGATTCGCGCCGTGATGCGCGAGCGCATGGCAGCGATGCGCCACCTGTTTCGCGCCACGGACGAAGTCGCGTTCGATCTCGGCGAAGCGGACCGCTGTTTCGATGTCATTCGCGCGCTGAATTTCCTCGCCAGCTTCAAGGAAAGGTACGACAAGGATCCCGCCCAGCTCGGGCCGAACATCCGCGCCAATTATGAAATCGGCAGCAGGATGAGCCTCGGCGACGCCGCCTGGGCGCATGCCGAGCAGACCCGAATTTTCCGCCGCTTCCAGGAAACGTTTCGGGACTACGACCTGGTCATGGCGCCGACCACCCCGGTGTCGCCATTCCCCTGGACCCAGCTCTACCTCGCGGAGCTCGAGGGCAAGACGCTGAGAAACTACTACCACTGGCTGGCGTTGACCTACGTCATGACGCTGGTGACCAACCCTTCGATCGCGCTGCCCTGCGGAGTGGACGGGCATGGCATGCCGTTCGGGCTGCAGGTGGTGGGCCGGTTCGGCGGCGACATCGAGCTGCTGGACAGCGCCGCAGCGCTCGAGCGCGCCTTTGCCGGCATCAGCGGCCTGCGCCGCCCCGTCCCGGATGTGGCGAAACTCTCGAAGCCGCGCCCGGAACTCAAGTCCATCGTCACCGCCGCGCCGGACCATCCGGAAATTTAAGCCAGCGCCCTTACGATCAGCGACCCGCCGCTCGCCAGCAGCATCAGTGCGACGGTGCGCATCAGGGTTTCGCGGGAAATGCGCCGGAACACGTGGCTTGCCGCCCAGATGCCCGCCAGCCCCGCGGGCACGACGAACACGGCGTAGACCCAGACCTTCGGATCGAGCAGGATGCCCGTCGCGAGGAACGCGATGGTACGCAGCGAGATGCTCGTTAGCGTCGCGAACCCCATGGTGGCGCGGTACTGCTCCTTGGCGAGGCCCCGATGCGAGAGGTAAATCGCGTAGGGCGGTCCGCCGGCGCCGAAAACGGTGCTCGTGACGCCGCCCGCGAACCCGGCGACATAGGCCCAACCCGAGGAAACCATGCGTTGTGCGTCCGGGTTACTCATCAGGCTGTAGAGCGCGAATAGCAGGACGAAGACTCCCAGCGCCAGGGTGGCCGCGCCGCGCGGCAGGTTGACGAGCAGCGTGACGCCGGCGACGGTGCCGAGGAGGATCGTCGGCACCATGCGGGTCCATTCGGCGCGCACGGCATTCCTCGGATTCTCGAAGCCGACGCGGAAGGCGTTCGCCAGGTCCATCAGCACGAACAGCGCCAGCGCGAAGGGCAGTGGCACGAAATGGGTCGCGAACGGCACGGTGATCAGCGCGGCGCCAAAACCAGTGACGCCGAAGATCACCGAGCCGGCGAAAGCCGCCGCCACCAGCGCCGTGATTTCGACCGGATCGAGCGCCATGCTCAGCCCGCCTCCACCGGCGGCACGATGAGCAGCTCGTCGGTCGTCCAGCGATTCATGGTGCGCAGCCGCTCCACGTAGCGGGGAAACGGCAGATCGTAGGCCTTCTCCAGCGCCGTGGCGCGTGCGCGCAGAACATTCCATTCCAGCGTCGCGGGAAACCCCTTCAGGCCAAGGACGACGATGTTCGGATCGCGCAGGGAATGGAAGGCGAGCACCGCACCGCCGAAGGCGTTCTCGATGCGCCGCAGGTTGCGGTCGAAGTCCCGGTCGTCGTCCATGAAGTTCGCCACCAGCACGCCGGGTTCCTCCAGCGCGCACCACGAGGCGTCGAAGAAGGCCTGCGACACCATCGCGGCGGGCGTCGACTCGTCCTCGAAGCCGTCCACCACCAGCAGGTCGCAGCATTCGGGCGCGAGCGCCTGGACGCCGTCGCCGTGCTCCACCGTCAGGCGTGCGTCGTCCGCAGGGACGTGGAACAGCGCGCGCGCCGTCGCGATCACCCGGTCGTCGTACTCGACCACGTGCGTGTGCAGCCCGGCGAGGCGCCGGTGGAAGAACTTGGCGAGCGAGCCTCCGCCCAGCCCGATCATCAGCGCGCGCCGCGGGCGCGGATGGAACAGCAGGAAGGCCATCATGCAGCGCGTGTAGTCCAGTTCCAGGGCGAATGGCTCTTCCAGCCGCATCGCGCTCTGGATCGCCTCGCCGCCGACGTGCAGGTAGCGCACGCCCCGCTCCTCGCTGACGGTGAGCGAAGGACGGCGCCTCATGCCGCGGAGCGGAAATGCCGCCGCATCGCGGCCGCGAGCCCCGCGCCAGCGAAGCTCAGCGCCGCGCAACCGAGAATCGACGCATCGTAGCTGCCGAACGCGTCGAAGCTTGCGCCGGCAAAGGTCGGGCCGATGAGGGTGGCCAGCCCGGCAGCGGTGTAGAGAGCGCCGAGGACGGCGGACAGGTTCCTCGGCCCGAACATCTCCATGCAAAGCGTCGGCGCGAGCGCGACGTAGCCGCCATAGAGCGAGCCGAAGCAGACCGCGAAGACCGCCAGCAGCCAGAAGCTCGTCGCCACCCACCACACGAGGAACAGCAGCCCAAGCCCCGCGCCGATGGCCACGAGCGAGCGCGCATGCCCGAAGCGGTCGGCGACGCTTCCCATGCCGAAACGCCCCAGCAGACTGCCCAGGCCGAGCAGGCTCACCAGGCTGACGCCCTGCGCTTCGCTCAGGCCGACGTCCTGCGCATAGGGTACGAGGTGCACCATCGGCACGAAAAATCCGACGCAGATGAGAAACGCCACGCCGTACATCAGCCAGAAAAGCCGGCTGCGCATCGCGGCGCGCAGCGTCATGCCGGGCAAGACCGCGCCGGCCGTTTCGGCGCGCTTCGCGGCGCGTCCTCCCAGCAGCAGCGCGGCGGGAATGGCGAGGGTCAACGTGAGCGCGGTCAGGCCGAGATAGGCGCCGCGCCAGCCCCACAGTTCGATCCACCAGGCGGCGAGCGGCGGGAACAGCAGGTTGCCAGCGCCGATGCCGGAAACCGCGATGCCGCCCGCAAGCACGCGCTTTGCCACGAACCAGTGCTGAACCGCGGCGACCGCGGGCACATAGGAAAGCCCGACACCGACGCCGATGCCCACGCTGTAGGCGGCATACAGCGCGCCCAGTGAATCCGCGTGGGCGGCAGCCGCCAGGCCCGTGGCGATGCACAGCACACCCGCGAGGCAGACCCAGCGCGGCCCAAAGCGATCCGCGAGCAAGCCGCCCGGAACGCCGAACGAGAACCACAGCAGGGCGCAGAGGGAGAAAACGAGCGACACGTGGGCGCGCGAGGCGCCGAACTCCGATTCGAAAGCGCGGAAGAACGCCGCAAAGGAATATGCCGCGCCGAAGCCTACGAACATGAGGGTGAAGGCGCACAGCACCACCACCCAGCCGTAGGAAGAGCGCTGCAGCGCGGGAGGATTCAATTTTTCTTCTTTTTCGCCTTTTTTGGCACTGCGTGTTCCGCGACCGCCGCGATCACTTCCACTTCTAGCAGAAGGTCGTCATGCACCAGGCGCTCAACGCCGACCAGCGTGCTCGCAGGCATGCACTTGGCATCGAGGTAGCGGCTGCGGACCTCGCGGTACTGTTTGACGGCCTCGGCGTTCAGTTTCACCATGTAGCCGTTTAGCTTGACGACGTCGCTCCAGGTCGCGCCCGCCGCCTTGAGGTTTAGCGTGAGGCACTTGAACACCTGCTCGGCCTGCGCGCGCATGTCGTCCTTGCCGATGACACGGCCTTCGCGGTCGTAGCTCACCTGGCCCGAGACGTAGACTATTTTCGCCGGACCGGACACCGTGATGGTGTGGGTAAAGAACGGCGAATGGAATATTTCTTTCGGATTCAGATATTGCTTGCGCATGTTTTCCCTT
>JANNXB010000430.1:0-4158 GCA_031409355.1 Betaproteobacteria bacterium
CCCCGCCAGGACGAAGAAGGTCGGCATGCGGAAGCTGTGGATGAAGGCGAAGAGGACGTCGAACACCAGCGCGTTGTTGCGGTCGGTCGGCAGCGGCATGGTCGGCGGCGGCGCGGCGAGGTACAGCATCGCGGCATGCAGGACGATGCCCAGCATCATCATGCCGCCGCGCAGCGCGTCGAGGCCGAAATACCTGCGCTCGTCCAACGCGGCCGCCCTAGCGGGCCATCAGGCGTTCGAGGTACCGCGCGAGCAGGTCGATCTCGAGATTCACCCGCGCGCCGGGCTTTAGCCGCTTTAGGGTCGTGACCTTTAGCGTGTGAGGGATCAGGTTCACTTCGAATACCGCGCCGGCGACGCGATTCACGGTCAAGCTGACCCCGTCGATGCAGATCGAACCCTTGCGGGCGACATAGCGCGACAGGGCCCTGGGGACCTTGAATTTGTATTCACTACCCTTACTGCCAACAAGAAGACCGACACCATCCACATGCCCGGTGACCAGGTGGCCGCCGAGCTTGTCGCCGAGGCCGAGGGATTTCTCCAGGTTCACTTCGCCCGGCCGGTCGAGGCCCGCGGTGACGCGCAGGGTTTCATTCGAGACGTCGAACCACAGCTTGCCCTTCGCCTTCTTCACCACGGTCAGGCAGCAGCCCTGCACGCAGATGGAATCGCCGATGCGCACGTCCGAAAGCGGCAGGCGGCCGGTGGCGATCTGCAGGGGTTTCAGCTTTTCGATGCGGCCGACGGCCTGGACGATGCCGGTGAACATCAGAGCCTCGCGAGGATGCGGATGTCGTCGCCAATGCGGTCCAGCGACGCGATCTTAAATTTTATCTTCTGCTCGAGGGACGCGATCGCGGGCAGCGCGAACATGCCCTGCGCCTCGTCCCCGAGGAAGCTCGGGTTGAGGTAGATCAGGAACTCGTCCACGCAGCCTTCGCGCACCAGCGATCCGTTTAGACGCGTTCCCGCCTCGACGTGCAGCTCGTTGATGCCGCGGCGCCCCAGTTCCTCAAGCATCCGGGGCAGTTCGACTTTGTTGCCCTTGTTTGGCAGTGACACTACTTCCGCTTTCAGTTCTCTCGAGTTTTCAATAGCGGAAAAGAGCAGAACATTTCCGTCGGAAAGCACCTTTGCCTCCGCCGCAATCTCCAGCCGGCTGTCCACGACGACGCGCAGCGGCTGGCGCGGCGTCGGGACGTCGCGCACGGTGAGGCGCGGATCGTCGGCCTTCACGGTGCCGATGCCGGTGAGGATAGCGCAGGCGCGGGCACGCCAGCGGTGGCCGTCCTTGCGCGCCTCCGCGCCGGTGATCCATTGCGACTTGCCGTTCGAGAGCGCAGTGCGCCCGTCGAGCGTCGCGGCGATCTTCATGCGCACCCAGGGACGACCGCGCGTCATGCGCGAGACGAAGCCGATATTCAGCTCGCGCGCCTCCTGCTCCATGAGCCCGTGTTCGAAGGCGATGCCGGCCTCGGCAAGCGCCTTGCCGCCGTGCGCGGCCTTCGGGTTCGGGTCGAGCATGGCAGCGACAACTCTTTTTACTTTTTTTGAAAGAATTAAATCAATGCACGGAGGAGTCCGCCCCTGGTGGCTGCAGGGCTCCAGGTTGACGTACAGCGTCGCGCCCGCCGCCTTCGCGCCGGCATCGGCGATAGCGACGACTTCGGCGTGCGGGCCACCGGCCTTCTCGTGCCAGCCCTCGCCCACCACCGTATCGCCCTTCACCAGCACGCAGCCGACGCGCGGATTGGGCGTCGCGGTGTAGAGGCCGTTCTCGGCGAGCGCGAGGGCGCGCGCCATCATGGCGCTGTCGAACGCGCTGAAGGAGCTCACTTTTTCCGGTGGCGCGGCGACTTCACTTCCTGCACCGCTTCGCGGAATTCATCCGGCGACTCGAAGCTGCGGTAGACGGAAGCGAAGCGGATGTAGCCGATCTTGTCGAGCTTCGCGAGTTCTCGCATGACGAGGTCGCCGACGCGGCTGGTCGGAATCTCGCGCTCGCCCAGCGCGCGCAGCTTCTCCTCGATGCGGTCCACCGCGGCATCGACGTCCTCGGTCGCCACCGGGCGCTTGCGCAGCGCGAGCGTCATGCTGCCCACCAGCTTGTTGCGGTCGAAATCGGTGCGGCTGCCGCCCTTCTTCACCAGGCGCGGCATGCGCAGCTCAACGCGCTCGTAGGTGGTGAAGCGCTTGTCGCACTTCGGGCACTTGCGCCGGCGGCGAATGACGTTGGTGCCTTCGTTCGAGCGCGTGTCCACCACTTGGGTGTCGTCGCCGGAACAAAAAGGGCAGCGCATGGCCTAGCTATAGACCGGGAACTTCGCGCACATCGCCTTGATCTCGCGCGTCACGCGCTCGCGCGTGAGGTCGCCCTTCGGATCCTCCAGCACGTCGGCGATGAGGTTCGCCATCTTCTCGGCCTCGGCCGGGCCGAAGCCGCGCGTGGTCATCGCGGGCGAGCCGAGGCGGATGCCCGAGGTGACCATCGGCTTCTGCGGATCGTTCGGGATGGCATTCTTGTTTGTCGTCATGTGCGCGCGCCCGAGCGCGTCCTCCGCGTCCTTGCCTGTGATGTTCTTCGAGCGCAAATCCACCAGGAACATGTGGCAGTCGGTGCCGCCGGAGACGATGCGCAGCCCGCGCCTGGCCAGCGTGGCGGCCATGATGCGCGCGTTTTCCATGACGGCGGACTGGTAGGTCTTGAATTCCGGCTTTAGTGCTTCGCCCAGCGCCACCGCCTTGGCGGCGATCACGTGCATCAGCGGCCCGCCCTGCAGCCCCGGAAAGATCGCCGAATTGACGGCCTTCTCCTGCCCGGCTTTGCCGACGATCAGGCCGCCGCGCGGCCCGCGCAGCGTCTTGTGGGTGGTGGTTGTGACGAAGTCGGCGACGCCCACCGGCGACGGATACAGCCCCGTCACCACCATGCCCGCGTAGTGGGCGATGTCCGACATCAGCAGCGCGCCGCACTTGTCGGCGATGGCGCGAAAGCGCTGCCAGTCGATGACGCGGGAATAGGCCGAAGCGCCGGTGACAATTAATTTTGGTTTTTCAATAAGGGCTGTCTTCTCCGCAGCGTCGTAATCGATTTCTTCGTTTTCATTCAAGCCATACGACACGACGCGATAGAGCTTGCCCGAGAGGTTCACCGGCGAACCATGCGTCAGGTGCCCTCCCATTGCCAGCGACATACCGAGGATCGTATCGCCCGGCTTTAGCACCGCTGTGTACACGGCCTGGTTGGCCTGCGAGCCGGAGTGCGGCTGCACGTTGGCCCAGGGCGCGCCGAACAGCTTTTTCGCGCGCTCGATGGCGAGGGTCTCGGCCATGTCGACGAACTCGCAGCCGCCGTAGTAGCGCTTGCCGGGATAGCCCTCGGCGTATTTGTTGGTGAGGAGCGAGCCCTGCGCCGCCATCACCGCTGGGCTGGCGTAATTCTCCGAGGCGATCAGCTCGACGTGGTCTTCCTGGCGCCTCGCTTCCTGCCGGATGATGCTGCTGACTTCGGGATCGGATTGTTCCAGCGACTGCGCGAGCTTCTGGGTGGCGGGCATGGGGCGATTTTACCAGTCAGGTCGATTCAGCCTGCAGCATGAAGCGCACCGAGTGGTCGCCGTGCCTGGAGGCGCTCCGGCCCATGCCGAGCCAGCCCCGGCCCGAAAGGACCATTTCCTCCTGGCGCAATCGAATTTCCTCGGGCTGCACGTCCGATTCCCCGTCCGCCCGATTCTCGTCCGCCAGCACGAAAGTCCCGTTGCTGGACAGGTCCACAAGCACGAATTGCCCGTCTCGGGCCTCCACGCGCGCGTGCACCCGCGAGGCGAACAGGCTCACCACCACGATGCCGTTGTTGTCGTCGCGCCCCATCTGCAGGCTCGAGTGCGCGCGGTCGACCACGAAGATGTTGGCGCGGTAGATCAGTTTCAGCGAAAGCTGGGTGTCCGGCATGCAGGCCCCGCGCTAGACGATGGCCCGCGGCACGAGGTCCTGCGGCGTGTCGATGTCGCGCAGCACGCCCGGATCGCCGACCGGGATCTTCACCAGGCTCGCCTCGTTCGCGGCAACGACCTTCTTCGCGCCTTCGTCGCCGCGCAGTGCCTCAAGCTCGCTCCTGTATTTCCCGCTGATGCCCACCGGATGCCCGCGGCGCGC
>JANNXB010000431.1:0-4168 GCA_031409355.1 Betaproteobacteria bacterium
TTGAAATTCTTTCCCTGCGTCGAACCTATTTCCTGCGGAGTCAGGATCAGGTTCAAGGACTCCACCTGGGCGCGCAGCAGGTACGCCAGCGGCTTCGCTTCCGGGATGGTGATCATGATCGTCGCGCCGGCGCTCTTCAAGATGCCGACGTGGCGCGTCATGTGGTCTTCGATCGTCGTCAGCCGCGCCGGCGGATAGAGCGGCACCGGCACGCCGCCCGCGAGCAGCACGCCGTAGAAGGAGTAGAGGTACTCCTTGCAGGTCGGCAGCATGATCGCCACCATCTGCCCGCGCAGCAGGCCCGCCTGCGTGAGATGCGCCGCGTAGCCCATCGCGCCGTCCCACAGCGCGCGGTAGCTGAGCGGGAATTCGTTGCGCTCCTCGTACATGAACACCGTCAGGCGCTCGGGCTGGTGCTCGACGTGGTACGCGAGCGCCTCGGTCAGGGTGCGTGCCTGCGATTCGGAGGGCGCGCGCACGCCCTCCGTCGTCACCAGTTTCGCGACGCTGCGGTCCGCGACGTGCGGCGCATGGCCCGCGGAAGAGAGCAGGAAGCGCAGCAGGTCGCGCGGCGTCTCGCTGGTCGCCAGCGCCTGCTCCGGCAGGCTCGCGCCGAACTCCTTTTCCAGGCGCAGGACCAGTTCGACGCGCGCCAGGCTGTCCAGGCCGAGCTCTCTCTCCAGCGAGCTGTCGAGCGTGGCGTGGGGCTGGACGTTCGGGCGCGCCTCCCGCGCCACGGCCAGGACAAGCTCGAGCAGGCGGTCCGGACTGATTTCTCGCGTGGTTTGCATTATTCTACGGTCTGGCGGGCAGTGTACACGGCCCGCCGGAGGAACCTTGCCATGGCCAATGAAGAATTCGTCTCGGTATTTTCAAGCGAGAACCGCGCCAACATCGCCGTCTATCCGCTGGATGTGTTCGTGCTGACGGACAAGGGCGCGCGGGAGATCCAGGGCGGCGCGACCGCGTTGCCGCGCGAGGCGCTCGAATTGATGGTGCTGATGGATGGCAAGGCAACGGTGGGCGATCTAGAGCAGGCGCTGCCGCAGATCCCTTCCGAAGCCCTGCGCAACATGCTGCGCGCGCTGATGGCCCAGGGCATCGTGCGCCAGCCGACCATCGCGGAAACGGACGGCCTGGATTTCAGCGCCTTCTTCGCCGCGGCGGGAGACGGTGAGGAGACTCTCATCAGCACCAAGGCGAGCGCGGCGCGGGAGGCCGAGACGGGCGCGCCCCAGCTAGAGCGCAGTGGTTACTATGTAAGTATCGCGCGCAAGGCGGTCAAGTCCGGCAGCCCGCGCAGTGGCGGCAAATGGGTCGTACTGGTGGTCGACGACGACCTGACCATCGTGGCGCTTGTGCGCCGCCTGCTGGAGGAAGAGGGTTTCGCGGTGCGCGCCTCGACGAACCGCGACGAGACGGTGGCCGCCCTGCGCGAGCCGCCGCTGCCCGACGTCGTGATCCTCGACGTCATGCTGCCGGACGTGAACGGCTTCGACATCCTGAAGCGCATGAAAGCGCACCCGACGCTCAGGGCCGTTCCGGTGATCATGCTGACGGCCGAGGCGAAGCGCGAAAGCGTCGTGCGGGGACTGGGCGGCGGCGCCGACGGCTATATCACCAAACCCTTCGAGCGCGCGGTGCTGCTCGAAGGCGTCAAGGCAGTGCTCGGCATCGATTCCTGAGGAGCAACAATGAATAGAATTTTAAAATTGACGTTGTGCGGCGCGCTTCTATTGCTACCCGGGATCGGTGGCGCGCAGTATCCGGACCGCGTGATCAACCTGATCGTCGCCTACTCGCCCGGCGGCGGCACCGACCTGATCGCGCGCGCGATCGCGCCGTTCGTCGAGAAGTATCTCGGCGGCGGGGCGAAGATCGCGGTGGTCAACCGCGCGGGCGCGGGCGGCGAGATCGGCTTCGCGGCGCTCGCCAATTCGGCGCCCGACGGCTACACCATCGGCTTCGTCAACACGCCGCCGCTGCTCACCATCCCGATCGAGCGCCAGGCGCAATTCAACTGGCAGCGCTTCGACTACCTCGGCAACATCATCGACGACCCGTGCAATTTCTCGGTGCACGCGGACACCGACATCAGGGACCTGAAGCAGCTCGCCGCGTTCGCCAAGGCGAATCCCGGCGCGGTGACCGTCGGCACCACCGGCATCGGCTCGGACGACCACCTGGCGATGCTGATGTTCGGGCGCGCCGCCGGCGTGCAGTTGCGCCACATCCCGTTCAAGGGTTCGGCCGACGTGCGCGCGGCGATCGCCGGCAAGCAGATCACCGTGGCGGCGATCAACATCGGCGAGGCGCTGCAGTACCAGAAGGGCGGCACGCCCTTGCGCAACCTCGTGCAGATGAGCCCGGCGCGCACCAACCTCGCGCCCGACCTGCCGACCGCGCGCGAACAGGGCTACGACATCGAGCTTTCGTCGCTGCGCGGCATGGTCGGGCCGAAGGGCCTGCCGCCGGAAATCCGCGAGCGCCTCGTCAGGGCGATTGAGCGCTCGGTGACCGATCCGGAGTTCCAGGCGAAGGCGGTGCAATTCTTCTCGCCGCTGCGCTACCTCGCCCCGGCGCAGTATGAAGCGCTGGTGCGCGACGCCGACGTCACCTACCGCGCGCTGTGGAAGGAACTGCCCTGGGCGGACAAGTAAGATTCGGGCGGGAGGGGGCCGGAGAATAGTGGCTATAAGTCCACTTTACTCATGAGTAAAGTGGAGTATTATCCATTTCATGCGTGCCCCGCGTTACCTGCAGGATGGCGTCGCCGACGCCCTCAAGCGAAAGATGGTGTTTATCGGCGGCCCGCGCCAGGTCGGCAAGACGACGTTCGCCCTGGGCTTTCTCGGCAAGGGCGCGGACGAAACGCATCCTGCTTATCTCAACTGGGATCATCCCGCGATCCCGCCCCGGTTGCGGCGCGCGGAACTCCCGGCCGGGGAGCCATTGCTGCTGCTGGATGAAATCCACAAGTACAGCCGGTGGCGGAACCTGCTCAAGGGTATCTACGACACGGAAAAATCCCGGCGCAGGATCATCGTTGCCGGCTCCGCCCGGCTCGACTACTACCGCAAGGGCGGCGACTCGCTCGCGGGCCGTTACCGTTACTTCCGCCTGCATCCGTTTTCCCTGCGCGAGCTGAATCGCAGGCCGGCCCGCTCCGACCTGGAGGCGCTGCTCAAGTTTGGCGGTTTCCCGGAACCGCTGTTCGCGCAGAACGAGGCGGAACATCGCATCTGGCGCAGGGACCGGATCTCGCGGGTGGTGCGCGAGGATCTCCGCGATCTGGAGCACGTGCGCGAAATCAGCCTCATCGAGCATCTGACCGATCTGCTGCCCTCGAAAGTCGGTTCGCCGCTTTCCGTCAAGAGCCTGCGCGAAGATCTGCAGGTCGACCACAAGAGCGCCGAGCGCTGGCTGCAGATCCTGGAGAACCTGTACGTCTGCTTCAGGGTCTCGCCCTACGGCCCTCCCAGGGTTCGTGCCGTGAAGAAGGAACGCAAGCTGTATTTGTGGGACTGGTCCAGCGTCGAGGGCGACGGGCCGCGCTTCGAGAACATGGTCGCGTCGCAGCTTCTCAAGTATTGCCATTGGGTCGAAGACACTGAAGGCCACGCGATGGAACTGCGGTATCTGCGCGATACGGACAAGCGCGAAGTCGATTTCGTGGTGCTGAAAGACCACAAGCCGCTGTTCGCCGTCGAGTGCAAATCCGGCGACAAGGCGATCGGTCAGGCGCTGCGCTATTTCGCCGAGCGAACGCCGATCCCGCGCTTCTACCAGACCCATCTCGGCGAGCGGCATTTCTCGACCGGCAAGGTGACGGTGCTGCCCTTTATCCGCCTTTGCGAGGAACTTCGGCTACCCTAGCCTCGGCTGGATCCGGCACATGGCCTTTTCGATCACCGAACACACCCTCAAGACCGCCCGCCACACCACGGGCTATCCCGCCTGCGGAGCGCAGGCTGCGGCGCTGGGCTTTCGCTGCATCGCGCCCGACATGCTGGAGCTGCTCGCTTCGCTCGGCCGCGAGCGCGCGGTGTGGGTCGGCCACGACTGGGGCAGCCCCGTGGTGTGGAACATCGCGTCGCATCATCCGGAGAAGACGGCCGGCGTGGCGAGCCTGTGCGTGCCCTATATCGCGGCTGGTTCGGCGGCGGCG
>JANNXB010000432.1:0-3704 GCA_031409355.1 Betaproteobacteria bacterium
CGCGGCCACGTCGTCGCCATGACCGGCGACGGCGTCAACGACGCGCCCGCGCTCAAGCAAGCCGACATCGGCATCGCGATGGGCATCACCGGCACCGACGTGTCGAAGGAAGCCGCCGACATGATCCTGACCGACGACAACTTCGCCTCGATCGAAGCCGCCGTGGAAGAAGGCCGAAGCGTCTTCGACAACCTCACCAAATTCATCCTGTGGATTCTCCCGACCAATGGCGGCGTCGCGCTGATCCTGCTCGTCGCGATCATCGGCGGCATCACCTTGCCCATGCTGCCCACGCAACTGCTCTGGCTCAACCTGGTCACCGCCCTGTTCCTCGGCCTGACGCTGGTCTTTGAGCCAAAGGAAAGCGACATCATGCGGCGCCCGCCGCGCGACCCCCAAAGACCGCTGCTCACCTTCCCGCTGCTCATGCGCACCGGGCTGGTGACGCTCATCTCGACGGCGGGCGCGTTCGGCCTCTTCGCCTGGGAGCACGGTATCGAAGGCACGAACCTGGACGAAGCCCGCGCCGCGGTCGTCAACGTGATCGTGATGGTCCAGACCTTCTACCTGCTGAACTGCCGCAGCCGGACGCGCTCGATGTTTTCCATCGGCCTTTTCTCCAATCCCTGGTTGATCGCCGGCATCCTCGCGACCTGGCTGGCCCAGCTCGCCTTCACCTATCTGCCCCTGATGAACCGCCTCTTCCACACCGCCCCCGTGCGCGCCGAAACCTGGCTCTATATCTTCGCCATCGGAGTCTCCACCTTCGCCGTGGTCGAGTTCGAAAAATGGCTGCGCTTCGGCGCACTGCGGCCGGCAAGGAACCCATGATTCAAATCACCGTTTTCCACAGCAAACCCTACGACCACAAGGACTCCTGTGCCTGACAGACAATCCATCGGCATCATCGGTACCGGCTGGGTCGGGTCGAGCGTCGCGATCTCCACGCTTCATTTGGGCGTTGCACAAGAGCTGCTGCTTCATGACGTGCGTGCCGGCCTTGCCGAAGGCGAAGCGATGGACCTCGCGCATGGGGCGTCCTTCTACCCGGCAGCGAGCGTGCGAGGCGCCTCCATCGATGAGATGCGCGGCGCTTCGGTCGTCGTCATCTCCGCGGGCAAAAACGGCGCGCCTGGTCAATCACGTCTGGACTTGCTTCGGGACAATGCCGCGCTCATGGCTGACCTGGCGCGGCAGTTCCGCGGCTACGAGGGCATTGTTGTCGTGGTCACCAACCCGGTCGATGTTCTTACGTACCTCTTTCAGAAGGCGTCCGGACTGCCCGTAGAGCGCGTCATCGGCACCGGAACCATGCTCGATACGGCGCGGCTGCGTCAGATGCTCGGGCGTGAGCTTGGCGTCGATTCCCGATCGATACACGCACAGGTGGTCGGCGAGCACGGCGATTCGGAAGTCGTGCTGTGGTCGAGTGCGACGGTGGGCGGCGCTGCGCTCAAGCGATGGTCCGCCTGGAGTGGCCTGCGAGAGGAGAACATCGCACGGGAGGTGCGCCGTGCAGCCCACGAAGTCATTCAGCGCAAAGGAGCGACCAATCACGCCATAGGGCTCGTTACCGCAAACCTCGTGAAGTCTTTGCTGAAGGGTGAGCGGCGCGTACTCACGATCTCGCGCGTGCAGAGCGGCGCGCTCGGGTTCAACAACATTGCGCTATCACTGCCTGCCATCGTGGGCCTGGACGGCGCCGTGGAGGTTCTCGAACCGGAGCTTGACGAAGCCGAACGTGCTGCGCTATCACGCTCGGCCGACATGCTTCGTTCAGTGATTGATACGGTAACCTAGATTCCGCTGCGAGCTGGCGCTTTGCTTCGGTCAGCTACGGCGCTCGGTTCTGTCATTAACGAGACGCCTCACGACCTTTCGGTGAGAGAGGAGCGACGGGCCCTTTGCGGCGTGCTGCGCGAGGTCGAACCGAGCTCTAGTGCACGAGCAGCACGGGAACAGGCGAGCGGTCCAACGCGCCGTTTGCGACGCTGCCGAGCAGCGCACGCTCCATTCCGCTCGTTGCGCGCGCGCCCAGTACGACTACGTCTGCACGATGCTCCTCGACTGCCTTCAACAGGCTCGCGAGTGGAGCCCCGACGCGCACTTCGCCCTTTGCCGTCCAGCCTGAGCGCTCAAGTTGGGCGGTACCGGCGGCGACTGTGGCTTGCCCTTGCTGATACCGCTCTTTGTTGAGTGCGGCCGCTCCGCGGTGAACGTCTGCGCGGACGGACGAGGGCAAACGTCCAACCGAAGCCGGTACCGATACGGGTTCGACCACGTTTACCAGCACCACGCGGCTGCCGCGCCCAGGCTCAAGCGAGCCGAGAAATTCGAGGGCGAGTGTGGCATTGGGGCAGCCGTCGAATCCGACTAGGAAGCGGCGCACTGCAGCCGGCGCCTCGCGCACGACCAGCACGGGACATTGTGCCTTCGCGGCGACACTTCGCGAAACGCTGCCTGCGAGCAGGCGCCGAAACGTGCCGTGACCGCGCCAGCCGAGGACGATGAGGCTCGCCTTGAAGCGCTCTGCTTCGGCGAGTATCGCGTCGACGGTCGCGCCGTCGCTGAACAGGACCTGCGATACCGGCCAGCGCCGCGCCAGCGCGTGGCGGGCCGCGGCCGCGGCAGTCTCGAAACTTTGCTCGACAGCCGCGCGGGTCTGCTCTGAGTTGGCGGGCAGCCAACTCGAGCGTGCAACGACGGCGCGCACGCGCGAGGAGGCCGGCCACGGAAACTTGGCCGCCGTGGCAAGCGCGGCTTGCGCGGTGCGCGATCCGTCGGTTGCAATCAGTATCCGGTGCTGCTTGGGCATTGCCATGCTGCTCTCCTTTATGGGCTCGTTCCCTGGTCTAGTATGAACCTTGGTTTCCATTTGCCGCCCTAAGGCGTAATCGCCACTTTCAGAACGCCGCCGCGCTGGTTGGCGAACAGTTCGTAGGCCTCCTCGATCTGGTCCAGCTTGAAGCGGTGCGTGACCAGGGAACCAAGATCGACACGGCCGGAAGCGACGACATTCATCAGTCGTCGCATCCGTTCCTTGCCGCCGGGGCAAAGCGTGGTCACGATCCTGTAGTCGCCAAGCCCCGCGGCAAACGCATCGAGGGGCAAAGTCAGTTTTCCCGAATACACGCCCAGGCTGGAGAGCACTCCGCCAGGCTTGAGCACGCGCAGGCAGCTCTCGAAGGTCTGCTGGGTGCCCAGCGCTTCAATCGCAACGTCCACGCCACGACCGTCTGTGAGCCGCATGATCTCGGCAACGGGGTCGGTGCTTCTGTAATTGATCGTGATGTCGGCCCCCATCTGCCTCGCCATCAACAGGCGTTCCGGAATGCCGTCCACGACGATGATGCGCGTCGCGCCTTTGAGTTTCGCCCCAGCGGTCGCGCACAGCCCAATCGGGCCTTGAGCGAACACCGCCACCGTATCGCCGATCTTGATTTCGCCGTTTTCCGCCCCGCTAAAGCCCGTGCTCATGATTTCCGGGCACATCAACACCTGTTCATCGGTGAGACCGTCGGGCACGGGGGTCAGGTTCGCCGCGGCGTGAGGCACCAACAGGTACTCCGCCTGGGCGCCATCAATGGTGTTGCCGAAGCGCCAGCCGCCCATCGCTTTGCCGCCGCATTGGGAGTGGTGGCCGTCCAGGCACGGATGGCACTGTCCGCAAGGCGTGATCGCGCCGACGATGACCCGCTGCCCGA
>JANNXB010000433.1:0-2209 GCA_031409355.1 Betaproteobacteria bacterium
GCCGTGGTGTAGACGTTTTGCACGTCATCCAGCTCGTCCATCGCCTCCAGCAGGTCGCGAATCTTCCCCGCGTCCGCGCCGGCGGGGACGACTTCGTTTAGGGCCTTCATGGTCACTTCGCCGGCATCCGGCTTGAGGCCCGCCTTCTCCAACCCAGCCTTGACCTTGTCGAAATCGAGGGGCGCGCAGATCACCTCGATCGAACCGTCGGCATTGCTCAGCACGTCCTCCGCGCCCGCGTCCAGCGCAGCTTCCATGATCTTGTCCTCGCTCGCGCCCGGCGCGAACACGAACTGGCCGCAATGCTTGAACTGGAACGCAACCGAACCGTCGGCACCCATGTTGCCGCCGTGCTTGACGAAGGCATGGCGCACTTCGGCCACCGTGCGCGTGCGGTTGTCGGTGAGGCACTCGACCATCACCGCCGCGCCGCCCGCGCCGTAGCCCTCGTAGCGGATTTCCTCGTAGTTCACGCCCTCGAGCTCGCCGGTGCCGCGCTGGATGGCGCGCGTCACACTGTCCTTGGTCATGTTGGCGTCGCGCGCCTTGTCGAGCATCATGCGCAGGCGCGGGTTGGAATCCGGGTCGCCCCCACCCATGCGCGCGGCGACCGTGATCTCCTTGATCAGGCGCGTGAAGACCTTGCCCTTTTTCGAATCCGCCGCCGCCTTGCGGTGCTTGATGTTCGCCCATTTGCTGTGTCCGGCCATGCGATAATTTTACCGTCATGGCTGCACCCCTTCTCATAGCGAAATCCGGCAAGACCGAGCTCTGCCTCCTGCCCGCGCTCGCCAACCGCCACGGCCTGATCACCGGCGCCACCGGCACCGGCAAGACCGTGACCTTGCAGGCCATCGCGCAGCAGCTGTCGTCGATCGGCGTGCCGGTATTCATGGCGGACGTAAAGGGCGACCTCTCCGGCCTCGCGAAAGCAGGCGGCGACAACCCCAAGGTCGCGGAACGCGCCAAGAGCCTGAAGATGGAACTCGCCTACGCCGCCTGCCCGGTGGCGTTCTGGGACGTTTACGGCGAGAGCGGCCACCCGGTGCGCGCGACGGTCTCCGACATGGGTCCGCTGCTGCTCGCGCGCCTGCTTGGCCTGAACGACACGCAGGAGGGCGTGCTCAACCTCGTGTTCAAGATCGCGGACGATGCGGGCATGCTGCTGCTAGACGCGAAGGACCTGCGCGCGATGCTGCAGTTCGTGGGCGACAACGCGCAGAAGTTCACCACCGAGTACGGCAACGTCTCGGCCGCCTCGATTGGCGCGATCCAACGCGGCGTGCTCGCGCTCGAAACCCAGGGCGCCGACCGCTTCTTCGGCGAGCCGATGCTCAATATCGCGGACCTCATGCAGACCGAGGGCGGCAAGGGGGTCGTCAACATCCTCGCCGCCGACAAGCTGATGAATTCGCCCAAGCTCTACGCCACCTTCCTGCTGTGGATGCTGGCCGAGCTGTTCGAGCACCTGCCCGAGGTCGGCGACGCGGACAAGCCGAAGCTGGTGTTCTTCTTCGACGAGGCGCACCTCCTCTTCAACGACGCGCCCAAGGCGCTGCTGGAGAAGATCGAGCAGGTGGTGCGCCTGATCCGCTCGAAAGGCGTGGGAGTCTATTTCGTCACCCAGAACCCGCTCGACATCCCGGAGTCGGTGCTCGGCCAGCTCGGCAACCGCGTGCAGCATGCGCTGCGCGCCTTCACGCCGAAGGACCAGAAGGCGGTGAAATCCGCCGCCGAGACGATGCGGCCCAACCCGAAGCTGAAAATCGAGCAGGTGATCACCGAACTGGGCGTCGGCGAAGCGCTGGTCTCGTTTCTCGACGACAAAGGCCGGCCCTGCATCACCGAGCGCGCCTTCGTCGTGCCGCCCGGCAGCCAGCTCGGGCCGATCACGCCCGACGGTCGCCGCAAGGCGATCGCCTCTTCGTCCGTCGCCGGCCACTACGAGAAGGCGGTGGACCGCGAATCCGCCTACGAGAAACTGAAAGGGCGCGCGGAAGAAAAACAGCCGGAGGCCACCGCTTCCGAGCCGGCATCCAGGCCCGCTTCCAGCGTGCTCTCGGACGTCCTCTTCGGCAAGACCGGCCCGCGCGGCGGCCAGCACGACGGCCTGGCGCAAACGCTCGCGAAAAGCGTGGTCCGCACCATGGGCTCCACGGTCGGCCGGGAAATCATCCGCGGAGTACTTGGCTCCATCCTCGGCAAACGC
>JANNXB010000434.1:0-4669 GCA_031409355.1 Betaproteobacteria bacterium
GCCAATTCTAGCAAAGAATCCTTGTACGCCGAGGCGGGAACCGCCTGCAACGCGCTGCGCGCGGCCTCGGCTTCGCGCAGCGCGACGTCGTGCGCATACGCGAGGGCTCCCGTCGCCCTGAGGGCTTCCAGTACCGGCGCGAAGTCGTCGCGCCCGCCCTCGACGATCGCGCGGCGCACGCATGCGGCCTGCGCCGCCGAACCGCAGGCCATGGCGCGGATCAGCGGCAGGGTCGGCTTGCCCTCGGCCAGGTCGTCGCCGAGGCTCTTGCCGATGGTCGCCGCATCGCCCGAGTAGTCGAGCACGTCGTCGATCAGCTGGAACGCGGTGCCGAGGTGCATGCCGTACTCGGCCAGGCCGCCCTCCACCGCGGGCGGCGCGTCGCCCAGCACGGCACCCAGGCGCGCGGCTGCCTCGAACAGCTTCGCGGTCTTGCGCCGGATAACTTCCAGGTAGCCACCCTCGTCCACGTCCGGGTCATGGCAGTACATGAGCTGCAGAACTTCGCCCTCGGCGATCTTGTTGGTCGCGTCGGCGAGCACCTGCATCACGCGCATGCTGCCGGCACCCAGCATCATCTGGAAGGCGCGCGAATAGAGGAAGTCCCCCACCAGCACCGAGGCGGCATTGCCGAATTCCGCGTTCGCCGTCCTGCGGCCGCGGCGCATTTCGGAGGCGTCCACCACATCGTCGTGCAGCAGCGTGGCCGTATGGATGAATTCGACCACCGCGGCCATTTCGTAGTGTTGCTCGCCGCCCGATTGCCCGGGGTAACCCACGGCGCGGGCCGAGAGCAGCACCAGGGCGGGGCGCAGGCGCTTGCCGCCCCCGGCAACGATGTACTCGGCGACCTGGCGCACCAGCGCCACGTCGGAGCCGAGCCGGCTGCGGATCACGGCGTCCACGCGCTGCAGGTCCGCCGTGACCGGCGCCAGGAAGGGAAGGTTCTCCATGAGGGGACGGAAAATAACACGGCAGCCTTTGACCTGGACGGGGCAAATCCCTTATAATTCCAAGTCTTTGCACCCAATTTCAGCACAGGTCCAGCCATGTATGCAGTGATTCAGACGGGCGGCAAGCAGTACCGCGTCAAATCCGGCGAGCAGGTCAAGGTCGAGTTGCTCGCGGCAGAAGTCGGCGCGACGGTGTCCTTCGACCGCGTGCTGATGCTGGGCGAGGGCGAGGGCATCAAGGTCGGCGCCCCGTTCGTCAGCGGCGCCGCCGTCAAGGCGACCGTCGTGGCGCAGGGCCGCGGCGAAAAAATCCGCATTTTCAAGATGCGCCGCCGCAAGCATTACGCCAAGACCCAGGGCCACCGCCAGGGCTTCACCGAAGTGCGCATCGACGAAATCGTCGGCGCCTGAACCACTAAACCGCACGTTCAAGAGACGCCACCATGGCACATAAAAAAGCAGGCGGAAGTTCACGCAACGGGCGCGACTCGAACGCGAAGCGCCTCGGCATGAAGACCTACGGCGGCGAGAGCGCGACCGCGGGCCAGATCCTGGTCCGGCAGCGCGGCACCGTGGTGCACCCGGGCGTCAACGTCGGCGTCGGCCGCGACCACACGCTGTATGCGCGCGTCGCCGGCAAGGTCGAATACTCGGTCAAGGGCGCGGGCAACAAGAAAACCGCGAGCATCATCCCGGCCTAGCAATTCTCCAGACTCCGCGAGAAAGCCCTATCGGAGTCGATAGGGCTTTTTTGTTTCTGCGACCCCAACATGAAATTCATCGACGAAGCGAAGATCCAGGTGCACGCCGGCAAGGGCGGCGACGGCAGCGCCGCATTCCGGCGCGAGAAGTTCGTGCCGCGCGGCGGGCCCTCGGGCGGCGACGGCGGCCGCGGCGGCAGCGTCTGGGCGATCGCGGACCGCAATATCAACACGCTGGTCGACTACCGCTTCGCGCGCATCCACCGTGCCGAGGCCGGCGACATCGGCCGCGGCGCGGACAAATACGGCCGCGGCGGCGAGGACGTCGTGCTGCGCATGCCGGTGGGCACCCTGGTGAAGGACGAGGACGGCACGCTGCTGTTCGACCTCGCGGCGCACGGCCAGCGCGCGCTGCTCGCCAAGGGCGGCCAGGGCGGCCTCGGCAACCTGCATTTCAAGTCGAGCATCAACCGCGCGCCGCGGCAATTCACGCGCGGCGAGCCGGGCGAATCGCACGAACTATCGCTGGAACTGCGCGTGCTCGCCGACGTCGGGCTGCTCGGGCTGCCCAACGCCGGCAAATCCACGTTCGTGCGCGCGGTCTCGGCCGCCCGCCCCAAGGTCGCGGACTATCCGTTCACCACGCTGAACCCGTCCCTCGGCGTGGTGCGCGTGGAGGCCGACGCGAGCTTCGTGGTGGCCGACATTCCGGGCCTGATCGAGGGCGCGGCCGAAGGCGCCGGCCTCGGCCACCAGTTCCTGCGCCACCTGTCGCGCACCCGGCTGCTGCTGCACCTGGTGGACCTGCTTCCGCCCGAGGATGACGCAGACCCGGCCAAGGACGCGCGCGCGCTGGCGAACGAACTGAAAAAATACGACCCGGCGCTGTACGACAAGCCGCGCTGGCTGGTATTCAACAAGATCGACCTCGCCGGGGACGCGGAGGCGCGCGCGCGCAAGATCGTGCGCGCGCTGCGCTGGAAGGCGCCCTGGTTCATGATCTCCGCGATCAACGGCAAGGGCTGCAGGGAATTGTCCGGCCGCGTCTACCAGTTCATTTCGACGGCCGTGGAGAAAAAGAAAGGCCGCCGTGCAGCCTAGCGTCATAGCGTCGGCCACGACGCTGGTCTTCAAGGTCGGCTCTTCGCTTGTCACCAACGACGGCCGCGGCCTGGACGCCGCTGCGATCGCGCGCTGGGCGGCGCAGATCGCGCAGCTGCGCGCGCTTGGCAAGCGCTGCCTGATGGTCTCCAGCGGCGCGATTGCCGAGGGCGTGCAGCGCCTGGGCTGGGTGAAGCGCCCGCACGCGATCCACGAGCTGCAGGCCGCCGCGGCCGTCGGCCAGATGGGCCTCGCGCAATGCTACGAGAGCTGCTTTCGCGAGCATGGCCTCGCCACCGCCCAGGTGCTGCTGACGCATGCCGACCTGGCTGACCGCCAGCGCTATCTCAACGCGCGCTCGACCCTGCGCACGCTGCTCGAACTCGGCGTCATCCCGGTGATCAACGAGAACGACACCGTGGTCACCGACGAGATCAAGCTGGGCGACAACGACACGCTGGGCGCGCTGGTGGCGAACCTCGTGGAGGCCGACGCGCTGGTGATCCTCACCGACCAGGCCGGCCTGTACGACGCCGACCCGCGCAAACTCCCCGGCGCGAAGCTGATCCACGAGCACGCGGCGTCGGACCCGGCCCTGGAATCCTTCGCCGGCGGTACCGGGTCCGCGCTCGCCAGGGGCGGCATGCTGACCAAGGTGCTGGCGGCCAAGCGCGCGGCGCGCAGCGGCGCGCACACCGTCATCGCCTCGGGCCGCGAGGCCGACGTGCTGCTGCGTATCGCGCGTGGCGAACGGGTCGGTACGCTACTGACCGCGGACACGCCGCCGATCACGGCGAAGAAGCAGTGGCTCGCCGACCATCTCAGCATGGCAGGCTCGGTCGTCCTGGATGACGGCGCGGTGAAGGCTCTGGCCAGCGGTGGCCGGAGCCTGCTTCCGATCGGAGTGACCGGCGTCGGGGGCGATTTCGAGCGCGGCGCAGTGATCGCCTGCCGCGATTCGCAGGGGCGAGAAGTGGCGCGCGGCCTGGTGAACTACTCGGCGGCCGAAACCCGCCAGATCATGCGCAGGCCTTCAGCGGAGATCGAAACCGTCCTCGGCTACGTGGACGCGCCGGAACTGATCCACAGGGACAACCTGGTCCTGCTCTAGCGCTCCGAGCCGGTCTTCACGGAGGCCGCCGGATGGCCGCCCCGGCGCAGCGCGTCGCGGCCCTCGGCGACGGTGTGGATCGGCACGCGCCCCGGGCAGAAATAGCGGCTGCGTAACTCCACGTGCCAGCGCTGCATCGGATTCAGCTCGATCTCGCGCCATTCGGATTCCCGTCGGGTCCACTTGCCGCCGTCGCCCAGCGCGTAGACCTTGTAGGAGCTGGTCACGCAGCGCATGCCCTCGTAGCTGACGTTCGCGTAGCCCGAGGGGCTGTGCGCGATCAGCACGTACCGGATCACCCCGTCGGGCCCCGGGGCGAGCGTCGAAGCGTCGATGTAGAAGCGGAAACTCGAGGCGCCGCTCACGAAGAACTGGACCAGATCCGCGTCCGCCGGGTAAGCCGGCAGGGGGACTTCGCCCTCGACGAGGTTCCGCTTCTCCTGCTCGATCTCCCAGTCGCTCTTGAAGCGCCGGTCGCGGGAACGATCCTCCGGGACCGGCTGGGCCAGCGCCGCGGACGCAACCAGCGCCGCGGCGAAGAGGGCTGGCGCGCGATTCAAGCGATGTCGCCGGCGAGCGAGAGCCGCACATCGGGCGCGACGTCGACGCTGGCACGGTAATTCGGATGGTCGACCCCGATCGCGAGGCCCTTGCCGTGCTTTAGCGCCTGGCGCATGCCGGCGTCGAGCTCGAAACGCACGAAGTGCACCGCGGAAGTCTTTTCCTCGTTCTCGCGCTCCATGTCCTCGTCTGCGATCGCATAGACACGCTCACAGCCAGCGACCTGTACCCAGGTGCGGTCC
>JANNXB010000435.1:0-7134 GCA_031409355.1 Betaproteobacteria bacterium
CTTCAGGATTTCGCCGCGCTCCATGACGATGTACTGGTCGGCGAGCGAGCGGGCGAAGTCGTAGTACGTCTCCACCAGCAGGATCGCCATGTCTCCCGTCCCGGCAAGCGAGCGGATGACGCGCTCGATGTCCTTGATGATCGAGGGCTGGATGCCCTCGGTCGGCTCGTCCAGGATCAGCAGCTTCGGGCCCATCGCCAGCGCGCGGCCGATGGCGAGCTGCTGCTGCTGGCCGCCGGAGAGGTCGCCGCCGCGCCGCCCCATCATCTGCTTCAGCACCGGGAACATCTCGAAGATGCGTTCCGGCACGCGCGCGCCGCCCGGCAGCGTCGCGAGTCCCATGCGCAGGTTCTCCTCGACCGTCAGGCGCGGAAAAATATCCCTGCCCTGCGGCACGTAGCCGATGCCGGCGCGCGCGCGTTCGTAGGGCTTCACGTCGGTGATCTTCCTGTCGTAGAAGAGGATCTCGCCGGTCTTCGCCGGAACCAGCCCCATCAGCGTGCGCAGCAGCGTGGTCTTGCCCACGCCGTTGCGCCCGAGCAGCGCGGTCACCTTCCCCGGTGGGACCTCGAAATTGAGATCGCGCAGGATGTGCGAGCCGCCGTAGTACTGGTTCAGGTTTTTGACCGAAAGCATTTATCTGCCCAGGTAGACCTCGATCACCTTCGGGTCGTTCTGCACCTGGCTCATCGAGCCTTCGGCCAGCACGCTGCCTTCGTGCAGCACCGTGATCTTGCGGGCGATTTTCTCGACGAACGCCATGTCGTGCTCGACGACTACCAATGAATGCTTGCCGGCGAGCGACAGGAACAGCTCGCCGGTGCGCTCGGTCTCGTCGTCGCTCATGCCCGCCACCGGCTCGTCCAGCAGCAGGAGCTTGGGCTCCTGCATCAGCAGCATGCCGATCTCGAGCCACTGCTTCTGGCCGTGCGACAGCAGGCCTGCGACGCGGTCCGCGCTGTCCTGCAGGCGAATTGTTTTCAGGTTTTCGGAAATAAGATCCTTCTGTTCAGACCTCAAAACAGAAAACAGCGTCTTGCGCACCCGCTTGTCCGCTTTCATCGCCAGCTCCAGGTTCTCGAACACGCTGTGGTGCTCGAAGATGGTCGGTTTCTGGAACTTGCGGCCGATGCCGGCGTGCGCGATCTGCGCCTCGGAGAAGCGCGACAGGTCGATCGACTGGCCGAAGAACGCGGTACCCTCGTCGGCGCGCGTCTTGCCGGTGATCACGTCCATCATGGTCGTCTTGCCGGCGCCGTTGGGCCCGATCACGCAGCGCAGCTCGCCCACGTCAATCGACAGCGACAGCTTGTTCAGCGCCTTGAAGCCGTCGAACGAAACCGAAATGTCCTCGAGGTAGAGCACCACGCCGTGCGTGGTATCGAGGCCCTCGGTGGCGATGTGGCCGAAGCCGCCGCCCTCGTTCGACGCGTTGGCGTTGTCGGTCACGGCTTCTTCGTCATGCTTTTTTCTTCATGAGGCCCATCACGCCCTGCGGCAGGAACAGGGTCACGAGGATGAAGATCAGGCCCAGGGCGTAGAGCCAGTATTCAGGGAAGGCCTGGGTGAAGTAGCTCTTGCCGAAATTCACCAGGCCGGCGCCGACGATGGCGCCGACGAGAGTGCCGCGGCCGCCGACCGCGACCCAGATCGCGATCTCGATCGAGTTGGCGGGCGACATCTCGCTCGGGTTGATGATGCCGACCTGCGGCACGTAGAGGGCGCCGGCGATGCCGCAGATCACCGCCGAGAGCGTGAAAATGGCGAGCTTGTAGTGCACCGTGTTGTAGCCGCAGAACGCGACGCGCGTCTCGGCGTCGCGGATCGCGGTCAGCACGCGGCCGAACTTGGAGGTGACGATCCAGCGGGCAAGAAGAAGGGTTCCGATCAATACGAAGGCCGTAAAGGTAAAAAGAATCATCCGCGTTTCCGGCGTGGTGATCGGCATGCCGAGGATGTACTTGAAGTCGGTGAAGCCATTGTTGCCGCCGAAGCCGGTCGCGTTGCGAAAAAAGAGCAGCATCGCGGCGAAAGTCAGCGCCTGGGTGATGATCGAGAAGTACACGCCCTTGACGCGCGAGCGGAAGGCGAAGAAACCGAACACCAGCGCGAGCAGTCCGGGCACCAGCACCACCAGCAGAGCGCACCACCAGAACTGGTCGCTGTTCCACCACGCCAGCGGCAGCTCCTTCCAGTCGAGGAACACCATGAAATCGGGCAGGTCCGACTGATACTGGCCTTCGCGCCCGATCTGGCGCATCAGGTACATGCCCATGGCGTAGCCGCCCAGCGCGAAAAACAGGCCGTGCCCGAGCGACAGGATCCCCGTGTAGCCCCACACCAGGTCCATGGCGATGGCGACGATGGCGAAGCACATGATCTTGCCGATCAGCGTCACCCAGTATTGCGACACGTGCAACGGGCTGTCCGGCGGCACCGCGATAGTCAGGATTGGAAAAACAACGAAAGCAACCAGGCAGGCAATTCCAATTGCAATCCAGCCCCGTGTTCCAAGATTCATGCTTCCACCGCCCTGCCCTTGACCGCGAACAGGCCCTGCGGCCGGCGCTGGATGAAGAAGATGATGAAGACCAGCACCACGATCTTGGCGATCACCGCGCCGGACACCGCCTCGAGGAATTTGTTCGCGAAGCCGAGCGTCAGCGCGGCGTAGACCGTGCCCGCCAGCTGGCCGACCCCGCCGAACACCACCACCATGAACGAATCGACGATGTAGCCCTGGCCGAGGTCGGGGCCGACGTTGCCGATCTGCGACAGCGCGCAACCGGCGAGGCCCGCGATTCCGGAGCCCAGGCCGAAGGCCCACATGTCCACGCGTCCCGTATGCACGCCGACGCAGGAAGCCATCTCGCGGTTCTGGGTCACGCCACGAACGAAAAGTCCAAGTCTGGTTTTTGTCAAAAGAAAATAAATCAAAAATAAAACCAGAGCGGCGAACGCGATGATCCAGATCCGGCTCCAGGGCAGGACCACGCCGGCGAAGGCCTGGATGCCGCCCGACATGAACGCCGGGTTCTCCACCTGCACGTTGGCGGCGCCAAAGAGGGTGCGCACCGACTGGATCAGCATCAGGCTGATGCCCCAGGTCGCGAGCAGCGTCTCCAGCGGCCGGCCGTAGAGCCAGCGGATCACGACGCGCTCGAGCAGCATGCCGACCGCTGCCGCGGCTACGAACGAGGCCGGCACCGCGGCAAGCAGGTACCAGTCGAAGAAGCTGGTCTTCCTGAAGAACACCTGCACCACGTAGGTCGTGTAGGCGCCGATCATGATCAGCTCGCCATGCGCCATGTTGATGACGCCCATCAGGCCGTAGGTGATGGCCAGGCCGAGCGCCGCCAGCAGCAGGATGCTGCCCAGGCTGATGCCGGCGAACAGCAGGCCCGCGCGCTCGCCCCAGGCGAGCTTGCCCTGCACTTCGCGCAGGCTCTTCTGCGCGGCGATGCGGATGTCCTCGTCCGCATCGGTCGCCGCTTCCGAGAGCAGCGTGCGGCTATTCGGGCTGTTCGATGTGCCCAGGCGCTGGATCGCGGCGATGCGCGTCGCCTTGTCGCCGCCCTTCATTTCCATCGAGGCCGCTGTGAGTTCGAGCAGCGGCCTGATCTCGGGATCGGATTCCTTGTCCAGCGCCTTCTTCACCAGCGGCAGCATCACCGCGTCGGCGCCGCCCGCGAGCGCCTTGGCCGCGGCGAGCCGCGTGGCGCGCTCGGGCGAGAGCAGGCCCAGCGCGGCGAGCGCGTCGGCCACCGCGACGCGCACCCGGTTGTTGACCACAACCTCGACGGCCTTGCCTTCGACCACCACCTCGCCCTCGGCGAACTTCGCCAGCACCGCGGCCGCCTCCGGGTCGCCTTCGGTCAGCAGCGCGCCAATCGCGACGATCTTCTCGTCGTTGTCACCGTTCGCGAGTTTCTCGACCGCGCCCTTGTCGATGGCGAAGGCCGGTGATGCCGCGAAAAACAACAGGATCAGGGTGATGCGCATGAGAAAAGGGCCGTCGCAGCAACAACCACGACGGCCCTCATTCTCTCAAAAGTTACGGAAACTTATTTCTTTTTCTCGGCCATCAGCGCGGGCTCGTCCTTCTTCTTGTCGTTGCCCGCGATGAACGGGCTCCACGGCACGGCTTTCACCGGGCCCTTGGTCTTCCAGACGACGTTGAACTGGCCATCGGCTTTGATTTCACCGATGAACACCGCCTTGTGCAGGTGATGGTTCTTCGCGTCCATCGTGGAGGTGATGCCCGAGGGCGCCGTGAAGGTCTGGCCGCCCATCGCCGCGCTGACCTTGGCGACGTCGAAGCTCTTCGCCTTCTCGACCGCCTGCTTCCACATGTAGATGCCGATGTAGGTCGCTTCCATCGGATCGTTGGTCAGCGGCTTGTCCTTGTGGCCGGCGATGTTCTTCGCCTTGGCATAGGCCGCCCATTTCTTGGTGAACTCGTCGTTCGCCGGGGCCTTGATCGACATGAAGTAGTTCCAGGCGGCCAGGTGGCCGACCAGCGGCTTGGTGTCGACGCCGCGCAGTTCTTCCTCGCCGACCGAGAACGCCACCACCGGCACGTCGGTCGCCTTCAGGCCCTGGTTGCCCAGTTCCTTGTAGAAGGGAACGTTCGAGTCGCCGTTGATGGTCGAGACCACTGCCGTTTTCTTGCCTTCCGAGGCGAACTTCTTGATCTTGGCGATGATGGTCTGGTAGTCGGAGTGCCCGAACGGCGTGTACTCCTCCATGATGTCGGCTTCTGCGACACCCTTCGATTTTAGGAACGCGCGCAGGATCTTGTTGGTGGTGCGCGGGTAGACGTAATCGGTGCCCAGGAGCACCCAGCGCTTGGCCGTGCCGCCGTCCTTGGACATCAGGTATTCCACCGCCGGGATCGCCTGCTGGTTCGGCGCGGCGCCGGTGTAGAACACGTTGCGGGAGATTTCTTCGCCTTCGTACTGCACCGGGTAGAACAGCAGGCTGTTCAGTTCCTCGAACACCGGCAGCACCGATTTGCGCGACACCGAGGTCCAGCAGCCGAACGTCACGGCGACCTTGTCCTGGGTGATGAGCTGGCGGGCCTTCTCGGCGAACAGCGGCCAGTTGGAGGCCGGGTCGACCACCACCGGCTCGATCTTCATGCCGAGCACGCCGCCCTTGGCGTTGATCTCGTCGATCGCCATCAGCACGGTGTCCTTGAGGACCGTCTCGCTGATCGCCATGGTGCCTGACAGCGAGTGCAGCACGCCGACCTTGACCGTCTTGCCCTGCGCGTAGAGGCTGCTGGAACCCAAGCCGATGGCGGCAACGGCTGCCGACAGGGCCAACTGCTTTACAAAGTTACGACGTTTCATTTGTTCTCCCGTATGCGTGAATGAGCGAAGCTGGGAGAGACAATGCAACGTCCATGCCTACCTATTTACCTCATGATTTATATGAACTTTCCATTAATTTTCCACGGCACGGCCAGCCTCATGCACGACAATAGTGCGCTCAGGCGCCGGCGCGCACCATCGCATTGCGCAGCCTTTCGACCCCTTCGGCGAGCCGGTCCTGGCTGGAAGCAAAGCACCAGCGCACGAACCCTTCTCCTTCGGGCCCGAAAGCAGACCCTGGCGCCAGGCCGAGGCCGGCATCGTGCACCAGCCGCTTGCAGAATTCCAGGCTGTCAGCAACGCCCTCGACCTTGAAAAACGCGTACATGGTGCCGCTGGGCACTGCGGCGCTGACGCCGTCGATGGCGTTCAGCTCTTTGACGAGGAAATCCCTCGCCTCACGGAAACGCTTTACGGTGCGCGCGATCACCGGTTCGCCCTCTTTCAGTGCGATCACCCCGGCGCGCTGCACGAATACGGGAGCGCAGGACGTGTTGTACTCGATCAGCTTGCCCAGGTCCTCGGTCAGTTCGGGCGGCACCACCAGCCAGCCCAGGCGCCAGCCCGGCATGAGCCAGGTCTTGGAGAAGGTATTGGTACTGATGAGCCGGTCTTCGGGCTCGCAGATATCGAGGAACGAGGGCGCCACGCCGTTGCCCTCGTAATACAGTCGTTCGTAGGCGTCGTCGGCGAAGATCCAGATGCCGTGGCGGCGGCAGTGCTCGAGGATGGCCTGCTGCTCCTCCCGCGAGATGGTCCAGCCGGTCGGATTGTTGGGGGAGTTGATGTAGAGGGCTCTGGTTTTTCCCGTGAGGCTCTTCAATAACCGGGAAAGATCCAGCTTCCATCCTCCCGGAGTGAAATCCAACGCCACCGTCTCCACGTGCGCCCCCAGGATCCTGGGAATCTCCTGCAGGTTCGGCCACAACGGCACCACTTCCACGACGCGCTCGCCCGGATCCACCAGCAGCTGCGTCGCGAGCATCAGCGCATTCACCCCGGCGCTGGTCGCGACGACGTCCTGCGATTGAAATCCCTTGTGCAGGCCGCCGAGGTAGGCGGAAAGCGCGTCGCGAAGTTCCGGGATGCCCAGGTTGTGCGTGTAGAAGGTCTCGCCCGCGGCGATCGAATCCATGCCGGCCTTGCGGATGAACTCCGGCGTCGGCTCGTCGGGCTCGCCCACCCAGAAGGGCAGGATGTCCGAGCGGCCCAGGCCCGAATTGAACAGCTCGCGGATTTTCGACGCAGCGAGGCTACGCACGGCAGGTCGGGCGGCGATCATCTAGAATGAATTTACAGCAAGGGGGACGATCATGTCAGGACACGGGCACACCGATCACGGCGGCAACAAGGGCGTAGCGCTGTTGATCTCGGTACTGGCGCTGGTCCTGGCGCTGTCCGAGACGCTCGGCAAGTCGGCTCAGACCACGGCGCTCGGCTACAACATCGAGGCCTCCAACCTGTGGGCCTTCTTCCAGGCCAAGACCATCCGCCAGACCACGCTGCGCGCTGCCGCCGAGCAGATGGAAGTGCTTTCGGAGAGCGAGAAGGCGAAAAAGCAGATCGACACCTGGAAGAAAACCGCGGCGCGCTACCAGGACGAGCCCGACACCGGCGAAGGCCGCAACCAGCTTGCCGAGCGCGCCAAGGTGGCGGAAAAAAAGCGCGACCTCGCGCTCGCCGCCTACCATCACTTCGAAATGTCCTCGGCCTCGGTGCAGATCGCCATCGTGCTCGCCTCGGCCTCGATCATCACCAC
>JANNXB010000436.1:0-2432 GCA_031409355.1 Betaproteobacteria bacterium
CGCACTACGCGCTCGCGCTGGGCTCGGTGCCGCCGCTCGAAGACCACGGCACGACGGCGCGCGTCCACTCGACGGTCGGGCGCGCGGTCTGCGAAGGCGCCGTTGCCTGGCGGCTGAAGGACTACGCGCGCGCCGCGAAACTGCTCGCGCCCGTGCGCAAGGACCTGTGGAGGATCGGCGGCAGCCACGCGCAGCGCGACCTGTTCGTGCTGATGCTGCTGGATGCCGCGGTCAGGTCCGGCGACAGTGCCCTGGCCGGATCGGTGTGCGCGGAGCGTGCCGCCCTGCGTCCAGGCGGCAGGCTCCCCGCTCGACTAGCCTGACGTCAGTCGGCGTAGACGCCGTTCGCCTTGATGATCGGCGCCCACTTGTCGATCTCGGCCTTCAGTTGAGCGCGCAGCGCTTCCGGCGTGCCGCGCTTCGGATCGACCGGATCGGTGCCCAGGTCGTTGAAGCGCTGCTTCACGAACGGATCCTTAAGGCCTTCCTGCAGCGCCGCGGAGAGCTTGTCGATCACCGGCTTCGGCGTGTTCTTGGGCGCATAGAAGCCGTGCCAGATGGCGATGTTGAACCCCTTCAGGCCCTGTTCGTCCAGCGTCGGAACGTCCGGCAGCGACGGCACGCGCTTTAGCGTCGACACGCCGTAGACCTTCACCTTGCCCGCCTTGATCTGTGCGGTGGTGCTGGTGGTCTGGTCGCACATGAAATCCACCTGGCCGCCGAGCAGGTCATTCATCGCAGGACCCGTGCCCTTGTACGGCACCGTGAGCAGGTCGACCTGGATCGCGCTCTGGAACAGCATGCCGCACAGGTGCGAGGCCGCGCCGATGCCGGCGTTGGCGAGGCTCATCTTGGCGCTGTTGGCCTTCACGTAGGCGAGCAGGTCTTTCAAGTTGCTGGGCGGCAGGTTGGCGCGGCCGATCAGCGTCATCGGCACTTCGTTGATAAGGCCGATGTACTCGAAATCCTCGAGCGGCTTGAAGCGCAGCTGGCGGTACAGCGCCGGCGTGGTCGCCATTCCGATGTGGTGGATCAGGATGGTGTAGCCGTCCGGGTTCGCCTTGGTGAGCAGCTCGGGCGCGAGGATGCCGCCGTTGCTCGGCCGGTTCTCCACCACGAAGGTGGTGCCTAGCGGCTTGGTCATCGACTGCGCCATGATGCGCGCCACCGTGTCAGTCGGGCCCGGCGCGAACGGCACCAGCAGGGTGATCGGCTTGTTCGGGTACTGGGCCGACGCGGTGCCGCCAATCAGCATCGCGAACAGCAGGATTGTGCGTTTCAACATGGTAATTCCTCCAATCAGGGGTCCGGCCACGAATTCTACCCGCCGCCGAACTCCGGTTTCCTTTTTTCTAGAAACGCCGCCACGGCCTCCTTGTGGTCTGCGGTGGCGTGCGCGAGGGACTGCATGGCGGCGGAGAGCTCCAGCAGCGTGCCGATCTGGACGTGCTGGCCTTCGCGGATCAGACGCTTGGTCATGCGCACTGCGTGCGGAGGGTTGGCGGCGATGCGCTCGGCAAGCTTGCGCGCCTCCATCATAAGGACGGCGTCGGGCACGACCTTCGACACCAGTCCGCATGCCAACGCCTCCGCGGCGCTGAGGGTGTCGCCCGTGAAGGCCATCTCGCAGGCCTTCGAATAACCGACCACGCGCGGCAGCAGCCAGGCGCCGCCGTCGCCCGGAATGATGCCGAGCTTGACGAAGCTCTCGGCGAATTTCGCGCTCTCGGCGGCGATGCGCACGTCGCACATGCAGGCGAGGTCGCAGCCCGCGCCGATCGCCGGCCCGTTGACCGCGGCGATGATCGGCACTTCGAGCTTGTCGAAGGCGAGCGGGATTCTCTGGATGCCGAGCTTGTAGTTGCGCCGCGTCTGCGCCGGCAGTCCGCCGCCCAAGCCGCCGCCGTCGGCCATTTTCTTGACGTTGCCGCCCGAGGAAAACGCGGTCCCGGCGCCGGTCAGGATGGCGACGCGGGCGCTCATGTCCGAGTTCAGACGCTCGCAGGCCTGCACCAGCGCGTCAATCATGTCATTGCCCGAAATGGCGTTGCGGATATCGGGGGCGTTCAGGGTCAGCGTGACGATCGGGCCGTCCTGCGTATAGTCGAGCGGTGCATCCATGCGGGAAATCTCCGTCGGAACTCTGTTCGAATCAGCGCAGGCCGAGCCCGCGGGCAATCATGCCACGCAGGATCTCGCGGGTGCCGCCGCGGAGGCTGAACGAGGGCGCGTTCATCATGGTGTGCGCGAGCACCGTGACGAAGTCGCGCGTCGAGGCACGGTCGGGCTCCGCGTCGATGAGCTGGCGCGCGATCTCCGGAATCTCCTGCTCGAAGGTCGTGCCGAGGTCCTTTACCAGCGCCGCCTGCTGCGCCGGGTTCGCTCCTGCCTGCAGCATGCCGGCGACCGAGCGCGACAGGCGCCGCAGGGTG
>JANNXB010000437.1:0-3324 GCA_031409355.1 Betaproteobacteria bacterium
GCCGATCTCGGAGGCGTTCCAGACCTGGCCGTGGTAGTGCGCGAGCATGGTCCAGAGGCGGCGCAGCGCGGCGGCGGGAACGTTGATCCCGAGGTTGCGCACGTCGCGTTCGAGAAATGTGCGGATGAAATCCTCGCGCCATGCCAGGCTCGCGGCTTCGCCCCGGGCGAGGAACGAGCGCGGGAACCCGCCGCGCTGCCACAGCCGGCGCCAGGCGTCTGCGCCCGCTTCCTCGAGCGTGAAACCGGCGATATCGACGAACTCCACGCGGCCGGCAAGGCTTTCCGAGGATTGCCGCATCAACTCCGGCGACGCGCTGCCGAGCAGCAAAAAACGCGCCGGGCAGGGGTTGCGGTCGGCGAGTACGCGCAGCACCGGGAACAAATGCGGCGCGCGCTGGACTTCGTCGATCACCACCAGCCCCCGCAATCCCCCGAGCGCCGTCATCGGTTCGGCGAGACGCGCCGCCGCGACTGGATCCTCCAGATCGAACCAGGCGCCGCGCCGCCCCGCGGCAAACGCACGCGCGAGTGTCGTCTTGCCGCATTGGCGCGGCCCGGTAAGCGCCACCACGCGGCTGCGCCGTAGCGCCAGCGCGAGCCGGCGGGCGAGGCGCCCGCGCTCGATCCGAGTCTTGATCATCCTTGCATTTTGTGCTTTAGATGCTCAAAATGCAAGGATGGTCCCCGACCCGCACACACGCGGCGCGTTGCACATCCACCACGTCAACCTGCAACCGATTGTCGGCGGCGGCGAGGTCTACACGCGCGCGCTGACGCGGGCGCTGGTCGACGCGGGCGCGAAGGTGACGCTCTACGTGCATCCCGCCGTGCGCCTATGGGATGGCATGGAAGGGCCCGGGCTGGAAGTCGTGCGCATCGGGAACGAATCGCAACTGCTCGATCACCTGCCGGCCAGGGACGCCCTGGTGCTCACGCAAAGCCCGCTCTCGGCGCAGTGCATCGAACGCCTTGCCGATCACCATCGGCTCGCGGGTTTCGCGCACATGCCGATGTTCCAGCGCAGCGCCGAGGGCTTCCTCGCCTATCGCCTCGTCTTCACGGTATCGCACTACTGCATCGACCTGCTGCGCGCCGCCGGGATCGAGCGGCTCCATCCGGAACCGGTGTACGGCACCGCCGACCTCGCGCGCGGCGATGCGCCGGTGATCCGGCGCTCGCACTACATCGTCGATCCGAGGAAATTCCGCGATGTCGTGATCGGCGCTTTTGGCGCGCTGGCCGGTATTGCCGGCCGGAACGCGGAGCCATTCCACAGGAAGCCCGGCCTGACGCTCGGCCTGGTCTCCCTGATTGCGCCGATCAAGCAATTTCCGGCGCTGTTCTCGATCCTCGCGCCGATCCTCGCGCGGCGGCCATCCGTGAACCTGGAGATCTTCGGCGGGGGCGGCTACGCCCAGGTGCGCGACCTGCGCCGTGCGGTTGCACCGCTGGGCGAACGCGCACGGTTCTGGGGATACCAGACCAATGTCAGCGCGATCTATCCGCAGCTTGACTACCTGATGACCGGAATGCCGGAAAAAGAAGCCCTCGGCCTGAACGCCCTCGAAGCGCAGGCCAGCGGCACTCCGGTGCTCGCGCCGGATGCGCCGCCCTTCACCGAAACCGTGCTCGAGGGCGCGAGCGGCTTTCGCTATCGCGACCCGCGCCAGGATGGCGGCAGGCACTTCGAGCAGATCCTGGATGCCATCGTCGCGGGCCGCGCACGGCCCGATCCGCGCGTAGCGGCGCGCGAACACCTCCTGCAGTTCTCCTATCCGGCGCTGGTCGAGCGGGCGCGCGGACTTATCAGGGCGCTTGCCGACCTTGAATAGCTTCAGACCCCGGAAATCCGTCGCCTGGCAGGCAGCCTCGGGGCAGGCCCGATTAGCCTTGTAAATCGTCCACGCCATGGTCGATTTGCAACGATGATCAAACGCGCGCCCCGCCGTTGGCATGATTGACAACAGGCACCAGCGTTGGCATAGTAGCCAACAATGAGGGCGCGCCTGCTCTATGAATTCAAGCAGCGCTTTGACGATGGTGCGATCATCGAGATGGTGCTCTGGGAATTGCCGCAACCGGTCGCCGGCAGCGCCCATCGGTACAAGTACCGTCTTTTCTATGGCATTCCCGGACGGCGCATCGTGGGATACGACAATGAATCGGGCAAAGGCGATCATCGCCACGCCGGCGCAAGTGAATCGGCGTATGCATTTGTATCGCCGGAGTCCCTGATAGAAGATTTTCTGACAGACGTCAGGAAAAGGAGACGGAAATGAATAGAACCGCAACCATTCGTATCGAGAGCGATGCCGTTTCGGCACTTGCGCGCGGGGCACGCCGCTTCGAGCGGGCGTGGCGCACCGGCAAGGATCAGGGCAGCGACTTCACCTTCGAATCGCCGGCTGCGTTGTTTCGCTCTCTGACACCGGCGCGCTGGGAGGCGCTCGAGCGGCTGCAGATGTTAGGACCCTCTACGCTGCGCGGACTTGCACGTGCGCTCGAGAGGGACGTGAAATCAGTGCATCGCGATATCCATGCTCTGATAGATATCGGACTTGTGACAAAGGACAGCCAGGGCCGCGTGCTCGTGCCGTTTTCCCGGATTCGCACCGAATTCGACCTCCGCCCGAAACGGGCCGCGTAGTCGAAAGGCAGGTCGCTGAGGCATGTCGGCTATATCCCGAGTCATAGTCCCCGTTATTTTGTGCGGCGGCGCGGGCAGCCGCCTGTGGCCGGTATCGAGGCAGCTGCTGCCGAAGCAGTTCCTGCCGCTGGTTACCGGGCGCACGTTGCTGCAGGACACCGCGCTCCGTGCGCAGGAAGCCGCCGCCGGCACCACGCCGATCGTGGTCTGCAACGAGGCGCACCGCTTCCTCGTGAAGGACCAGTTGGCCGAAATCGGGGTCAGCGCCCGCATTGTGCTGGAGCCCGCCGGCCGAAGCACGGCCGCCGCCGTGGCGGTGGCTGCAATCACCTGCGAAGAGCAGGATCCGGTACTGCTCGTTCTCGCCTCGGATCACGCAATTCGGGGCGCGGATGCTTTCAACAGGGGCGTAAAGCGCGCCGCCGAAGTGGCCGCTTCCGGGATGCTGGTGACCTTCGGCATCGCGGCGACGCGGCCCGACAGCGGCTTCGGCTACATCGAACGCGGCGATGCGTTGCAGAACGGCGATGCCGGCGCGTTCCGCGTATCTCGTTTCGTCGAAAAGCCCTCCGAAGAGAAAGCCCGGGCGATGATCGCCGCCGGGCGCACGTACTGGAACAGCGGCATGTTCGTGTTCGGTGCGCAGCGCGTGCTGGAAGAACTCGGCCGCTTCCG
>JANNXB010000438.1:0-1738 GCA_031409355.1 Betaproteobacteria bacterium
AACCACGTTCGCGCAGGTGGTCGCCGACCGCCTCGGCATGCCGATCGAGAACGTCGACATCGTGCACGGTGACACTTCCAAGGTCCTGTTCGGCATGGGCACCTACGGCTCGCGCTCGAGCGCGGTCGGCGGCACCGCCATCGTCAAGGCGCTGGACAAGGTGATCGCCAAGGGCAAGAAAATCGCCGCGCACCTGATGGAAGCGGCCGAGACCGACGTGGAGTTCAAGGATGGCGCCTTCACGGTCGCCGGCACCGACAAGAAGAAGATGTTCGGCGAGGTGGCGTTCGCCGCCTACGTGCCGCACAACTATCCGCATGACAAGCTCGAGCCCGGCCTGAACGAGAACGCGTTCTACGATCCGTCCAATTTCACCTTCCCCGCCGGCACCTATGTCTGCGAGGTTGAGGTGGATCCGGAGACCGGCGTGGTGAAAATCGAAAAATTTTCCGCGGTGGACGACTTCGGCAACATCATCAACCCGATGATCGTTGAGGGCCAGGTGCACGGCGGGCTCACGCAGGGCATCGGCCAGGCGCTCACCGAAGGCGCCCAGTACGACGCCAGCGGGCAGCTCACCACCGGCTCGTTCATGGACTACTGCATCCCGCGCGCGACCGACGTGCCTTTCTACCAGGTGGAAACGCGCGTCACGGCCTGCACCCACAACCCGCTCGGCGTGAAGGGTTGCGGCGAAGCCGGCGCGATCGGGGCTCCCGCGGCGCTGATGAACGCGATCACCGACGCGCTGGGCGTAAAAGACATGCCGATGCCCGCGACACCGCAGACCGTGTGGCGGACCCTCAAGAACAAAAAAGCAGCCTAAGGAAACAACCATGCACGCATTCAAATACCACCGTCCCTCCAGCGTGAACGACGCCGCGAAGCTCGCCACGGGCGAAGCCAAGCTGCTCGCCGGCGGCCAGACGCTGGTGCAGACCATGAAGCTGCGCCTCGCCTCACCCTCGGACATCATCGATCTCGGCACCATCAAAGACCTCGCCGGCATCAAGTCCGACGGCAAGAGCGTGACCATCGGCGCGATGACGCGCCACGCAGACGTGGAGCATTCGGCCGACGTGAAAAAGGCGATTCCAGCGCTCGCCGCGCTCGCCGGCATGATCGGCGACCGTCAGGTGCGCGCCATGGGCACCTGCGGCGGCTCGATCGCCAACAACGACCCGGCGGCCGATTACCCGGCGGCGGCGCTGGCGCTGAACGCGACCATCACCACCAACAAGGGCAAATACGAGGCCGACAAGTTCTTCAAGGGCATGTTCAGCACCGCGCTCGCCGAGGGCGAGATCATCACGTCCGTTTCGTTCCAGGTGCCCAAGCGCGCCGCGTACACCAAGTTCAAGAACCCGGCCTCGCGCTTTGCGATTGTTGGCGTCTTCGTCGCCGATTTCGGCGGCTCGGTGCGGGTCGCGGTGACCGGCGCCGGCCCCGGCGTATTCCGCCAGGCCGACATGGAAAAAGCGCTCTCCGCCAAGTTCGCGGCGGACTCGGTGGCGAACATCAAGGTCAAGCAGGACGGCCTCAACAGCGACATGCACGCCAGCGCAGAATACCGCGCGCACCTGGTCACGGTCATGGCAAAACGCGCGGTGGAAGCCGCGCTGAAGTAACAGTTCCGGAGGGGGTTGGAGGTAGTCGCCCGTCTAGGGCCTGGGGGTTACGGCTCCCATACCTTAGACGGGCTTTTTTTACTCTGAAATGTATCTAATATGATACAATC
>JANNXB010000439.1:0-8742 GCA_031409355.1 Betaproteobacteria bacterium
TCCATTGATCTCTCGGAAAGAAGAACGGGAATGCAAGTACCGTACAGCCGATCTCAAGCAGGCTGCCTTGCCCGGCGCGCGCGAGAGGACGAACCAGATTGTCGAAATCTTTCAACGTGGCTGCGCCGTTCTTGATGCCAAAAGCATCCCAGGCAACAGGTAGCGGGAGCGTCGCATATTTTACGAAGAAGCCACCTCCCGCGATGTGGTTGTGCGGACGCTTCAGCTTGAACAGGAACGGGGTGCCGGGCGGCAGATTTACGAATGGCGCGCGCGCACTGGGTTGCCAGAAATTGACCTCATCGCAACCGCTGGCGGCGAGGAAGGCGAACCAGTTGTTATCGGTGACGCCGATCCAGAACCTCAAGATCGACAACCTACTTGAGTAGGCTGGACGAAACGTTCGCGCAGGTTCTGGTTGCCGATGGTCGAGCCGTCCGGCGGCACGAGCCCGACCAGCAATCCGGCCAGGGCCTGGCGTGTGGTGTCGTCCATGAAGCTCCCCTTCAGGCAGGCGCGGCTGAGGATGCCGCGCCGGGCTTTTGCCGCTAGTGTACCTGCAGGGTCAACCTACACTGCGGACCGGGCTGGGCTGGGCTGGTCGAACGATTCCTGAACGGGCGCTAGAATTCGGGTTCCGCCCCGCAATACCCGAGGTCCGCCATGAACGCCCGCGATCACAGCCTGCCCCTGCCTTCCGACCAAACCAACGAACTCGCGGCCTTCGCCGGCCGCGCCTGGGACGAGGAGATCGTGCCGGCGCTCACGCGCTACGTCGCGATCCCGGCCAAGAGCCCGATGTTCGACCCGAACTGGGAGCGCAACGGCTACATCGAGCGCGTAATCACCGATGCGGCGGCCTGGGTTGAAAGCAAGAAGCTGCCCGGCCTGAAGCTCGAAGTGGTGCGGCTGGCCGGGCGTACACCGGTGATCTTCTTCGAAGTGCCCGCGACAAGGCCCGGCGGCAATGAGGCCAAGGCCGGCACTATTTGCCTCTACGGCCATCTCGACAAGCAGCCCGAATTCGGCGGCTGGCGATCCGACCTAGGACCGTGGACACCCAAATACGAAGACGGCAAGCTGTACGGCCGCGGCGGCGCCGACGACGGCTACGCTGTGTACGCCGCGATCACCGCCATCATGGCGCTGGACAAGCAGGGCATTCCGCGCCCGCGCTGCGTGGGCATCATCGAGAGCTGCGAGGAAAGCGGCTCGCCCGACCTGCCCGCCTACCTCGAGGTGCTGAAACCGCGCCTGGGTGACGTCGCGCTCGTAGTCTGCCTCGATTCCGGCGCCGGCAACTACGACCAACTCTGGCTCACCACCAGCCTGCGCGGCTTGGTTAGCGGCGTGCTCAATGTCGAGGTGCTGACCGAAGGCATCCATTCGGGCGACGCGAGCGGCCTGGTTCCATCCAGTTTTCGCATCCTGCGCCAGGTGCTCGATCGCCTGGAAGACAGCAGGACTGGCCGCCTACTGCCGGAGATCTTTCATTGCACGGTGCCTGCCGCACGACTCGAGCAGGCGCGCGGCACCGCCGCGATCCTCGGCGACGAAGTCTGGAAGCGTTTCCCCTGGGCCTGCGGTGCCGACGGCGGCCCAACCCTTCCCACCACCACCGACCGGGTCGAGGCACTGCTAAATCGCACCTGGCGGCCGACGCTTTCGGTCACCGGCGCGGAAGGTTTTCCGGCGCTCGGCGATGCCGGCAACGTGCTGCGCCCGTACACCGCGTTCAAGCTAAGCCTGCGCCTGCCGCCGCTGGTCGACGGCGCGCAAGCCGCGCAAGCCCTGAAGACGCTCCTCGAAGACAACGCGCCTTACAACGCGCGCGTCACGTTCCGTGCGGATGCCCGGGCAGGGTCAGCGGCCAGCGCGCCTTCCGGCGCCACCGGCTGGAACGCGCCGGAGCTCGCGCCGTGGCTCGAGATCGCGCTGGATGCCGCGTCGAAAGCGCATTACGGCGCGCCGCTTGGCTACATGGGCCAGGGCGGCACCATCCCGTTGATGAGCATGCTGCAGAAAGGCTTTCCGAAGTCGCAGATGATGGTCTGTGGCGTGCTCGGCCCGCGGAGCAATGCGCACGGGCCAAACGAGTTCCTGCACGTGCCCTATGGCAAGCGGCTTACCGCGGCGGTCGCGCAGGTGATGGCGGCTTGCCCGTAGCGGGCGCCGCCCGGACGGGCTACTTCTTGTTGTGCGCCGCGACGTCGGCGCGGCCGCGATGCTTGCCGCGGCCGATGGCGCCCATGCGCAGCTGCGAGCCGAAATTGAAGCTGTTGTCACCCTTTTCCTTGGCGCGCTCGCGCATTTTCTGCTCGGCGATGGATTCGTTTTTCAAGGCGGAGCCGTATTTGCGCTTCATGGGTAATTCCCGGTCGGTTCAATAACGTGAAGGTTAAAGAGCAGGGGCGCGATTCTACCCGACCCTAGGGCATTGTGGACTGGCCCGGGTTTTCGGGGCTTTCGGGGCTTTCGGGGCTTGGGGACCGGGTCCGGACCCCGATAAAGCGGGAAACGAACAGCCCCGCCTCGAACAGCAGGCACATCGGCACCGCCAGCATGAACTGCGACAGCACGTCCGGCGGGGTGACCACCGCCGCGATGACGAAAGCGCCGACAATCACGTAGGGTCGGGACTCGGTCAGCTTTTCGACGCTGACCACGCCCGAGCGCACGAGGATGATCACCGCGATCGGGATCTCGAAGGTGACGCCGAAGGCCATGAACATGGTGATGACGAACGAAAAATAGGCCTCGATATCCGGCGCCGGCGTGATGGACTTGGGCGCGAAATCGTTGATGAACTTGAACACCGTGCCGAACACGAAGTAGTAGCAGAACGCGACCCCGATCAGGAACAGCAGGGTGCTGGCGAAGATCAGCGGCACCGCGAACTTCTTCTCGTGGTCGTAGAGGCCGGGGGCGACGAACGCCCAGGCCTGGAAAAGGACGTAGGGCAGGGCAAGGAAGAACGCCACCATCGCGGTGACTTTCATCGGCACCATGAACGGCGTGATCACGCCGGTGGCGATCATCTTGGTGCCCTCGGGCAACGCGTGCATCAGCGGCGCGGCAAGGAAGTCGTAGATCGGGCCGGACCCCGGATACAGAAACAGCACCACGAACGCCGCCAGGACCGCCCCCAGCGCATGCACCAGCCGCGTGCGCAGCTCGACCAGGTGGGAAATGAATGTGTCTTGCTGCACGGCTAGACGGATTTCTCCGGGATCTTGGGAGATTCGGCGGCAACCGGATTCACCGCGGCGTTCAGCTCGCTTTCGGTCTTGCCGAGTTCGCTTTGCACCGAATTCTCGAACCCGCTCGCCGCCTGCTGTACCGAGTCCTTCATCTTGCGCAACTCATCTAGCTCGACCTCGCGGTTGATGTCGGCCTTCACGTCGGCGACATAGCGCTGCAGGCGGCCGGTCAGGTGGCCGATGGTGCGCGCGACGCGCGGCAGGCGTTCCGGCCCGATCACGATCAGGGCCACCAGGCCAATCACCATCAGTTCGGAAAAGCCGATGTCGAACATGGAACCCTAAGAAATCGGGTGTTAAAACCAAACGGGCGCCCGCTGGGCGCCCGCGCAAAAGCCGGAACGAAAGCTGCTCAGGCCTTGTTCTCGGTCCTGCTCTTGACTTCGCCTTCGACCGTCTTGCCGGTCACTTGCGGCGCCGCGGCGCCATCGGCCGCTTTTTCTCCGCCTTCGCGGATGCCGTCCTTGAAACCGCGCACCGCGCCGCCAAGGTCCGCGCCGATGTTGCGCAGCTTCTTGGTGCCGAATACCAGCATCACGATCACCAGAACGATCAGCCAATGCCAGATGCTGAGCGAGCCCATAGTGTCTCTCCTATTTTCTCTTTGAAATCATGGAGCCCAACGGTTCCGGACCCCCGATCACATGCATATGGACATGATACACCTCCTGATGTCCCACCCGCCCCGTGTTGACGATGGCCCGGAAGCCGTCCCCCGCCCCCTCCTTGCGGGCCAGTTCGCCGGCCAGGGCCAGCATCTTGCCCAGGGCCCGGTGCTGCGCCATGCCCGCGTCGTACAGCGTCGCCACGTGCTCCTTCGGAATGATCAGAAAATGCACCGGCGCTTGCGGCCGGACATCGTGGAAAGCGAGCACGTCTTCGTCCTCATGCACTTTTTTCGACGGAATCTCGCCTCGCACGATCTTGCAGAACAGGCAATTGGGGTCGCCGGTCACTTCTTCCTCGACGCTTTCTCGTCCAGTCCCGGTATGCCCTCGCGCCGCTGCAGTTCCGCCAGCACATCGGAGGGCTTCAGGCCGTGCCGCGCGAGCAGGATCATGCAGTGGAACCACAGGTCCGCCGTCTCGCGCACCAGATGCAACCGGTCGCCACCCTTGGCGGCAAGTACCGTCTCGGTGGCTTCTTCGCCGATTTTCTTCAGCACGGCGTCCTCATCCGCCGCGAGCAGCCGCGCGACATAGGATTTCTCCGGGTCGCCGCCCTTGCGTTCTTCGATGGTCCGGGCCAATCGTTCCAGGATATCGCTCATTCTGATCTCATTTTTTCCCGTAGATGGCCGCCGGATCCTTTAGCACCGGATCCGTCGCCACCCATCTCCCGTTTTCGAGTTTGCGGAAAAAACAGCTTTCGCGCCCGGTATGGCAGGCGATGCCGCCCACCTGGTCCACCCTGAGCAGGATCGCATCCGAATCGCAGTCCAGGCGCAGCTCGCGCACTTTCTGCGTGTGGCCGGATTCCTCGCCCTTGCGCCAGAGCTTTTTGCGGCTTCGCGACCAATAGACCGCGGCGCCGCTCTTCGCCGTCTCGGCCAGCGCTTCGCGATTCATCCACGCCAGCGTGAGGACCCTTCCCGTCGAGAACTCCTGGGTCACGACCGGGACCAGCCCCTGCCCGTCCCAGGGCACCTCGTTCAGCCATTCCTCGGTCACAGGCGGACCTCGATTCCCCGCGACTGCATATACTGCTTGGACTCCCGCACCGTGAAATCGCCGAAGTGGAATACGCTCGCCGCGAGCACCGCGGCGGCATGCCCTTCGAGCACGCCCTCGGCCAGGTGCTCTTTGGTGCCGACGCCGCCCGACGCGATCACCGGCACGCTCACTGCGTCCGACACCGCGCGCGTTAGCGCCAGGTCGAAGCCGTCGCGAGTGCCGTCGCGGTCCATGCTGGTAAGCAGGATTTCCCCGGCGCCGGCCTCCACCATGCGCCGTGCCCAGTCGACGACATCGAGGCCGGTGGCGTTGCGGCCGCCATGGGTGAATACCTCCCAGCCATCGCCCCTCTTCTTGGCGTCGATCGCGACCACGATGCACTGGTTGCCGACGATGCCGGATGCCTCGCGCACGAGACCGGGATTCTGCACCGCGGCGGTATTGATCGAGACCTTGTCCGCGCCCGCGTTCAGCAGCCGCCGCACATCGTCGACCTTGCGCACGCCGCCGCCGACCGTGAGCGGGATGAATACCTTCGCCGCGACTGCCTCGATCACGTGCAGGATGATGTCGCGCTGGTCGGAGCTGGCGGTGATGTCGAGGAAGGTAAGCTCGTCGGCGCCTTCGGCGTCGTAGCGCGCGGCGATCTCGACCGGATCGCCGGCGTCGCGCAACTCGAGGAATTTCACGCCCTTGACGACCCGGCCGGCGGTCACGTCAAGGCAGGGAATGACGCGCTTGGCCAATCCCACCGCTATTCCTTGGCGGGCGGCCGGGCAGGTGGAACTGCGGTCGGCTTTTCCGTCGCCTTGTCGGCCGCGGCCTGCGCCTTCTTGAAGTCAAGCGCGCCTTCATAGAGCGCACGGCCGGTGATCGCCCCGACCACGCCCTCCGGGGCGAGCTTCGCGCAGATCGCCTGCACGTCTTTCAGATTGTTCAGGCCGCCGCTGGCGATGATCGGGGTCTTGATCGCCTGCGCGAGCTTTAACGTGGCGTCCATGTTCACGCCGGTCATCATGCCGTCGCGCCCGATGTCGGTATAGATCAGCGCCTCAGGGCCGTATTCCTCGAACTTTTTCGCCAGGTCGATGACGTCGTGGCCAGTCATCTTCGACCAGCCCTCCACCGCCACCTTGCCGTCTTTGGCGTCCAGACCGACGATGATGTGGCCGGGAAACGCGTAGCAGGCATCGCTCAGGAACCCGGGGTTCTTGACCGCCGCGGTGCCGATGATGATGTAGGAGACGCCCGCATCGATATAGCCTTCGATGGTGTCCAGGTCGCGGATGCCGCCGCCGAGCTGGATCGGGGTCTTCTCGCCCACCGCCTTGATCATCTCGCGGATGACCTTCTCGTTCTTCGGCCGGCCGGCGACCGCGCCGTTCAGGTCGACGATGTGCAGGCGCCGGGCGCCCTGGTCCGACCAGTGCTTTGCCATCGCGACCGGGTCTTCGGAAAATACGGTCGCGGACTCCATGCGCCCCTGCTGCAAGCGCACGCAGTGGCCGTCTTTTAGGTCGATGGCTGGGATGATCAACACGGAGTGCTGCGGAACCGGAATTAGGCGGATCGTCAGGCGGTCAGGGTCGCCATTGGACGAAGTTGGACAGCAACTGCAGGCCGCTGTTCTGGCTTTTCTCCGGATGGAACTGCACGGCAAAGATGTTATCCCGCGCCACCGCGCAGGTAAAGCTGATGCCATAGGCGCAGGTTCCGGCCGTCATCGAGCGATCGGCCGGCTCAGGATAGTAGCTGTGCACGAAATAGAAGCGGCTGCGGTCGGCGATGCCATGCCACAGGGCATGGGGGCGCTCCTGCATCACCTCGTTCCAGCCCATGTGCGGAATCTTCAAGCCCATGTCCCTGAAGCGCGGCACGCGGCCCTGGAGCAGGCCGAGGCCCGCGGTGTCGCCTTCCTCGCCGCGCTCGAACAGCATCTGCAGGCCGATGCAGATTCCCAGGAAAGGCTTGCTGCCCGCCGCCTCGATCACCGCCTCGCGCGCACCGCTGGCCGCGAGCTGGCGCATGCAATCGGGCATCGCGCCCTGGCCAGGCACGACCACGCGGTCCGCCGCGCGAATCGCCTTCGGATCGGCAGTGACCCGCACCTCGTCTCGCGGCGCGACATGCTCCAGCGCCTTCGACACGGAGCGGATGTTGCCCATCCCGTAGTCAACGACCGCAATGTTCAACTAGAGCGAACCCTTGGTTGACGGCACCGAGCCTTGCGCGCGCGGATCCACCTCCGCGGCCATGCGCAACGCGCGCGCGAACGCCTTGAACATGGTCTCGCACTGGTGGTGCGCGTTGTCGCCGCGCAGGTTGTCGATGTGCAGCGTCACCTGGGCATGGTTGACGAAACCCTGGAAGAACTCGTGCACCAGGTCGGCGTCGAACTCGCCGATCAGCGCGCGCGTGAACTTGACCTCGTAGATCAAGCCCGGCCTGCCCGAGAAGTCGATCACCACGCGCGACATCGCCTCGTCCAGCGGGACGTAGGCGTGGCCGTAGCGCCGGATGCCGGACTTGTCGCCGACAGCTTTGTAGAACGCCTGGCCGAGCGTGATGCCGATATCCTCGACCGTGTGGTGCGCGTCGATGTGCAGGTCGCCCTTGGCCTCGATGTCGAGATCCACCATGCCGTGGCGCGCCACCAGGTCGAGCATGTGCTCGAGAAACGGGATTCCGGTGGCGAGCGTGGCCACGCCCGTGCCGTCCAGGTTGAGCCGGACACGGATTTGCGTCTCTTTCGTGTTTCGTTGGACTTCTGCCGTTCTCATTTAAGTGCCTCGCGCAGTGCAGCAACCAGTATACGATTTTCCTCCGGCGTGCCGATGGTGAGGCGCAGGCAGTTCTCCATCAGTGGATGGCCGCCAGAGAAATCCTTCACTAGCACCCCTTGGCGCCTGGTACTTTCAAATACTCGCGTTCCTGAACCTTTTGCGCCCTTCACTCGTACCAGCAGGAAATTCGCCGCCGACGGGTAGACCTGCAACCCGGGAAGTCTTTCGAGTTCCGGACGCAGGCGTTCGCGTTCCTCGAGCACCTTAGCCGCCTGCGCGTCCAGCACCTGCTTGTTCTGCAGCAGCTTGATCGCCACCGCTTCGGTCAACACGTTGATGTTGAACGGCGAGCGGGTCTTGTTGAATTCGTTGATCCACTCCGGCCGGCCGCAGACATAGCCCAGCCGCAGGCCGGCCATGCCGATCTTGGAGACGGTGCGCATCACCACCATGTTCTCGAACTCCGCCAGACGCGGCATGAAGGTCGCCCCGGCGAAGGGCTGGTAGGCCTCGTCGATCACCACCAGGCCGGGGGCCGCGCGGATGATGCGCTCGATGTCGGCGACCGGGAACACGTTGCCGGTCGGGTTGTTCGGGTAGGCAAGCCAGATGAGGGCAGGCTGCTCCTTCGCCACCGCGGCGAGGAAGGCCTCGATGTCGAGCGAAAAATCCTCGCGCAGCGGCATGCCGACGAAGCGCAGCCGGTAGAAGAACGCGTGCATCGAGAACATCGCGAACGAAGGCGCGGGCGCCATCACCACCGCGCCCTCGCGCGCGATCGCCGCCGTAATGTACTGGATGCATTCGTCGGAGCCGTTGCCGAGCAGCACGTCGCAGCCCTTGGGTACCTCCATCACCTCGCGGATCAGGGCACGCAGCTCGTTTGCCGTCGGCACCGGATAGCGGTTCATCGCCACCCGGGACACGACTTGCCCGATCTCCGCGGCCAGCGCTTCCGGCAGCCGATACGGGCTTTCCATGACATCGAGCTTCACCAGTCCCGTTGCATCCGAAACGGCGTAAGCA
>JANNXB010000440.1:0-2290 GCA_031409355.1 Betaproteobacteria bacterium
GTCGAGGACAAGAAGCTGATCACCGAGGCGATCAACGGCATGCTCTCGGGCCTCGATCCACACTCGGCCTACCTGGACGCCGAAGCGTTCAGGGAACTGCAGGTCGGCACGCAGGGCCAGTTCGGCGGCCTGGGCATCGAAGTCGGCATGGAAGACGGCCTGGTGAAGGTCATCTCGCCGATTGAGGACACGCCGGCGTTTCGCGCCGGGGTCAAGCCCGGCGACCTGATCGTCAAGCTGGACGACGCGCAGGTCAAGGGCATGACACTGAACGACGCGGTGAAGCGCATGCGCGGCAAGGCCGGCTCGCAGATCACGCTGACGATCGCGCGCAAGGGTGAGCCGCAGCCGATCGTCGTGACGCTTGTTCGCGCGGTGATCCGGGTGCAAAGCGTGAAATCCAGGGTCGTCGAGCCGGGCTACGGCTGGGTGCGGGTGTCGCAGTTCCAGGAAGCGACCCCGGAGAGCCTTGCGCGCCATCTCGAGACCATGTTCAAGGCGGGCCCGATCAAGGGCCTGGTGCTGGACCTGCGCAACGATCCGGGCGGCCTGCTCTACGGCGCGGTCGCGATCTCCGCGGCCTTCCTGCAGCCCAAGCTGCTGGTGGTGTCGACCGACGGCCGCACGGAAGACGCGCGCAAGAAGTTCTACGCCACCAACGACGACTACCTGCGCGGCAGCAAGGACGACATGATGAAAAACCTGCCCGCGGCGGTGAAGACCGTGCCGATGGTGGTGCTGGTGAACGGCGGCTCGGCTTCGGCCTCGGAGATCGTCGCCGGCGCGCTGCAGGATCACAAGCGCGCCACGGTGGTCGGCACGCAGACCTTCGGCAAGGGTTCGGTGCAGACCATCATGCCCCTTGGCAACAACACCGCGATCAAGCTCACCACCGCGCGTTACTACACGCCCAGCGGCCGCTCCATCCAGGCGAAGGGCATCACGCCGGACGTGATCATCGAGGAACCGGGCGCGACGCTTGCCGCGCGCGTGCGCGAAGCGGACCTGCAGCGGCATCTCGAGAACGGCAAGGATACGGCGGCCAAGCTCGCGCCGGGAGTGGGAGTGCAGGCCGCGAAGCCCGCACCCACGCCGCAGGCCGCCGCAACCTCCGAGCCGCCGAAGCCGATCGAAATGGGATCCAAGGACGACTTCCAGCTGGCGCAGTCGATTTCGTTCCTGAAGGGCGAACCGGTCAAGGGCCAGACGCCTTCGGTGGCGCAGACCAAGCCGGCCGCCAAAGCGAACTGAACGACCCGCACTGAACGACCAACAGCTCCTCCGCTACAGCCGCCACATCCTGCTCGATGAAGTCGGGATCGAAGGCCAGGAGCGGCTGCGCAATTCACATGCATTGATCATCGGCGCGGGCGGCCTCGGCTGCCCTGCGGCGCTCTATCTCGCCGCGAGCGGCATCGGCAAGCTCACCCTCGCCGACCCGGACAAGGTCGACCTCACCAACCTGCAGCGCCAGATCCTCTACCGCACCGATTCGGTCGGCGCGCCGAAAGTCGAAGCGGCGCGCAGCGCACTCTCCGCCCTGAATCCCGACGTAACGATCGTCCCCCTGCAGCAGCGGATCGAAGCGAACGAATTTCAATCCCTGCTCGCGAACGTCGATGTCGTGCTCGATTGCTCCGACAACTTCGCCACGCGCCACGCGCTGAACCGCGCCTGCGTGAAACTGAAGAAGCCCCTCGTCTCCGGCGCCGCCATCCGCTTCGACGCGCAAGTCGCCGTGTTCGACCTGAGAAAGCCCGACGCGCCCTGCTACGCCTGCCTCTTTCCGGAGGACGGCAAAGTGGAGGAAGTGCAGTGCTCGACGATGGGCGTCTTCGCGCCGCTCACCGGCGTGGTCGGCGCGCTGCAGGCGATGGAGGCGGCGAAGCTTCTGATTGCTGCGGGCGAGACATTGAATGGAAGACTGTTGCTGCTGGATGCGAAGCAATCCGAGTGGCGCACTGTGCGCGTGAAGAAGGACCCGGCCTGCAGGATCTGTTCCGCAGCCTAGGCCGGGACGTACGTCGCGATACGTCGTTCTGCAGTCGGGATCGCCGCAAGCAGTGCGGGAACGAGCATCTGCAGATCGGCAAGTCGATTCGATCTTGACCGCAGCACGACAACCGCAATATCAAATGCGGGAAGGTCTTGTTGAAAAGAGAGATTTCTGTCGACGGTGACGAATACGTCGAACTCCTTTGAGGCAAGCGCGAGTAGTTCCCCGTTCTCGATGGTCGACCACCCCATCTGGCGCGCGGTCTTGACTTCGTGGCCCACAATCTGACGCAAC
>JANNXB010000441.1:0-2007 GCA_031409355.1 Betaproteobacteria bacterium
CAGCGCCGGTCCGGACAGGTAGGCCTCGATGCACCCTTTTCGACCACAGTAGCAGTCGGGCAAAGGCAGGTCTTCCTTACTCGGCAGCGGCAACGGGTTGTGGCCCCACTCCCCCGCAATGGCGTTCGGCCCGACCAGCACTTCGCCGTTCACCACGATCCCCGCCCCCACCCCGGTCCCGAGGATCACGCCGAACACCACCTTCGCGCCCTGGCCCGCGCCATCCACCGCCTCCGAAAGCGCGAAGCAGTTCGCGTCGTTTTCGATCCGCACCTCCCTCCCCAGCGCCTTCTCCAGGTCGCCCTTCAGGTCGTGGCCGATCAGGCACGTGGAGTTGGCGTTCTTGACCAGACCGGTGGCCCGGGAAAGGGCTCCCGGAATGCCGATGCCAATGCTGCATTTCGCTTTCAGTTCCTTTTCTGCACTTCCAATCAAGACAACAACACACCCAACGGTTGCCGCGTAGTCACCCTGCGGTGTCGGCACCCGTTTCCGCAAAACTTCCCGGCCCGAACCATCCAGCGCGATCAGTTCGATCTTGGTACCGCCCAGGTCGATGCCGATCCTCACTGGTCCCCCATGTACGGCCGCACGAGAACGTCCCACTCCCCGCCGGAGGCGCAGTAGAAGCTCTCCATCCTGCAGGTCTTCGGCCTTCCCACCGGCGACTCGACGACGGTCGAGCCGAGGTATTCGCCGTAGAGTTCGCCGCCGTTGACGTCGAAGAGCATTTTCTTGAGGGTGGCGGAAGAAGTCACGGTAAGCAGGTAGAAGCAGGTCTTGAGCCTGGCGTTGTATTGGCTCGCGTACTCCGCCGTGGTTTTGCCTTCCGCGGTCACTTCGGTGCCGTCCTTCCAGCCGCGGCGGAACTGCTCCAGCGTCGCTTTGCCGCACTGCGCGGAGAACTCGCCGGCCTGCTTCTTCGACAGCGGCGCCGGCGCCGGTTTCTCCTCTGCCTTGGCTGGCGCCGCCGGCTGGACTGGCGGGCGCGGATCGCAGGCGGAGAGCAACGCGAACAGCGTCAGGAGTGCCGGGGCACGAACCATCGACCCAGTTTACTGCCGATTTCCGGCGGGCTTCGGCGACAGTGTCGCGCGTGCGGCTTTGCGGCTACAGTGAGTCGATGAAATCCGCTTCCCTGCTCGTCGCATTGCTGTTTATGGCCGGCTGTTCGTCGCTCGATGGGCAGCGGCCCTTTGGCGGATCTTCGGGCGCCACTCGTACCTTCAGCGCACCCATCGCGAAGGTAAAGCCCGCCGTCGTCACCACCGCCACACAGATGGGCATGTCGATCGCGTCCATCGAGACACGCGGCGGGAACGAAATACTCAAGGCAAGAAAGTCCGGCAGCAGCGTCGAAGTCGAGTTCGAGCGCCTCGGCCCCGCGTCAACGCGCATCCGGGTAGTCGTGAATACCGGGTCGTCTTACGACGCGGCCGGCACCACCCGCTTCATCGAGCAGGCCGGGAAAGTTCTCGCCTCTTCCTCCTGACCGGCAGTGCGGGCGCGGAGGCGCGCACCGGCCTGGGCTAACGCGGATCGAATCCACCCAACGCGAGCATCACCGTCTCGCAAAACGCTTCGCCCGTAACCTCGACCTCGTCGTTCCCCTCCATCGCCTCAAGCACCGCGCGGAAGGTCTTCAGCCTCCATCGCGACAGCGGGTCGTGCGCCTTGGACTTGGCGGCCAGCTCGCAGAGCGCGAGCAGCGTCTGGCGGCGATAAAAAAGGGACACCGATAGCTCGCCAATTTCGAGCATCGCGAAGACTTCGCGTCGGGTGAGCTGGGAAAGCTTGCGCTCGACTTGCATCACAGTACTGTATGCCCGTTCAGTCCGCCTGAAAACGCTCTCCGGCGACTGATTTGGATTCGTGTATAATGCAACGCAGCAATACTTCTCGCGTCATCCGGTTAGCGTTCCTTTAGCTTACAAAGACATTTCGTCCTGAACCGGTTGGAGGCTGTAAATCCTCCCAGGCCGATCGTTCAGGAGAAATACCATTACT
>JANNXB010000442.1:0-17560 GCA_031409355.1 Betaproteobacteria bacterium
CTACCGGCGCCTGATGCGCAATCCGGCGGGCAGCGGGCCGATGAACATTGTCCCGGACAACTGGATCTACATCCAGGAGTCCGGCGTCAAGGTGGGCCGGCTGCAGGTCTTCAACAACTGGAGTCCGTACATGGTGCGGGATCCGGAGACGGTCTGGATCGGAATGGAGTACTTTTGCCGCGAGGGCGACGAACTCTGGTCGATGTCGGACGCGGCGTTGCGGCAGCTGGGGATCGAGGAGATGCGTCGCCTGAATCTCGCGGAGCCGGCGGACCACCTGGATGGCGTGGTGATCCGGATGCCGAAAGCCTATCCCGGCTACTATGGAACCTACGGTCGCTTTGAGGAATTGCGCGGCTACCTGGACGCGTTTCCAAACCTGTTCCTGGTCGGGCGCAACGGCATGCACCGCTACAACAACCAGGACCACTCGATGTTGTCAGCGAAGAAAGCTGTCGAGGCGATCGTCGCTGACAGCAGCGACAAGAGCGCGATCTGGGGCGTGAACATCGACGACGAGTACCATGAGGAAGCGTGATTGCGGCCCCGGAAAGCCGTAGTGCACGACCGGGCGGCATGACGCACCGCCATCCGGGCCGCTTTTTCTCCCTCGACGTGCTCAGGGGCATGGCGGCGCTCACGGTCGTGTTCTGGCATTGGCAGCATTTCATGCCTGCGGGGACGGTGACCATGGACCAGCGGGCACAGCAACCTCTTTACAGCCTGTTCTTTCTCTTCTACGAAACGGGTTGGCTTGCGGTGGATCTGTTCTTTTCGCTCTCCGGGTTCATTTTTTACTGGCTGTATTCGGCGCCGATCCGCGATAAGAGCATTTCGGCAAGGGACTTTTTCCTGTTGCGCTTTTCCAGGTTGTATCCGCTGCACGTCGTAACGCTGCTGGCGGTTGCCGTAGGCCAGATGGCATTTCATTGCTTGACTAATGGCTATTTCGTCTATTCCCACACCGATGGCTATCACTTCCTGCTAAACCTGCTGTTTGTTTCTTCCTGGGGAATGGAACGAGGTTGGTCGTTCAATGCACCGGCGTGGTCAGTGTCGGTGGAGATATTTCTTTACGCGACGCTTTTTGTCCTAAACCGATTTTTCCCTATTCGATTTGTCGTGCCTTTGGCCGTATCTGCTATCGGGTTCCTGGCGGTCATGGACCTATACGAACCAATCGGGAGGGGTATCGGAAGTTTCTACCTCGGTGGGTGCGCGTACCTGGCATACGAATGGATCGTCAGCAAGGGATGGGAGCGCAGCGTTTTGAGGTGGCTGCTTTTCGCGGCCTGCGCTCTCTGTTTGGTGGTGTTGCTGGCAGGCAGCGCGGATTTGAGCAGTTTGCCGTTGCCTTCGTTACCCGGGGATGATGGATATTGGCTGGCTGTCATCATCCTGTTTCCACTTGCCATTCTCACGCTGGCGCTTGCCGAGACCTGTCGCGGCTCACTAGGCAGGCGGATTTCCTTCATTGGAGACCTGTCGTATTCCTCCTACTTGATTCATTTTCCCCTTCAACTGGCCATCATGGGAATCGCGACCGTTTTCTCGGTCGACCGGTCGTTGTTCAATTCCCCTATTGCGCTGACAGGCTTTTTCGGCGTGCTGATCGCACTGTCCCTGGCGAGCCACCGTTATCTGGAGTTGCCTTGCCAGCGGTATTTACGCGCACACTGGCCGAACTCCAGTGCTCACTCCCAAGGCGGCCGCCCAGGGTGCTAGCCAGCTGCCTTGCGCACCAGCAGGCCGTAACAGGTGCACGGATAGCCGCCCACGGAAAGCTTGAGATGGGCGCCCTGGTTGACTGAACCCCAAGTCTCCTTGTTCAGCCAGCCTTGGCCGATGGAGTACGGAGGCACGTCTATGAAGCGGTCGATCGGACCGCTTCCCACATCAAAGTCGGGTCCGAGCAGCGTATGGCCGCGCCGAGCCAACCGATCGCGCAGGGCTTCGAAATGCTTGCGCTGGAAAAGCACCGTCGGCCAGTTGTCCACGGTACCGTGACCCTCGAGGTAGTTGAACTCTGTCGTGTGGATCGCGAGTCCGCCGGGTTTGAGCGCATCCAGGGAATTCTCGATGAACGTGAGGCCTTTCTCGATAGAGCCCAGATGCTCCAGCGCGCAGATCGACCAGCAGAAGTCGAACTTCTCGCGGAAACGCGGAATGTCGTTCATGTCGACGAACGCGTGGCGAACGTGGCGGTCGAACAGCTCGCGTGTCACGATGTGGGGATGAAACGCGAGCTCGATGCTCTTCGCGTGTTGCCCTGTCTCGATCCATCCCATTCCGGCGACCTTATCGATATCTAGATCGGACACCGTGACATCCATGCCCTGCCGCGCGAAGTAGGATGCCAGTGGTTCCTCGCCGCAGCCGAATCCGATGCCACGGGTACCGGCGCGAAGCAGGCCGGCATCGAAAAGCGTCTGCAGGGCGAATGCGAATTCCCACAGCTTGCGGTGGTAAATCGGCGCGGCCTGAAGTTCCTTGCACCAGTGGGCGAACCAAGTGCTCTCTACGTCTGCCTGCGTGGTGGGTTTGCTGATGAGGTTCCGCACCGCCGGCTCCCCTGAGGTGTCGATCAGGCTCAGCCCCGGGGCAAGCTCGCGCGCCAATTGGTAGCCGAAGTTCTTGACGTTGAGGCGCAAGATATGGATGTCGGAGTAGGCCCACCATACTTCGTCGATACTGGTAGGTCGGCCGCCGGTCGTAAGCTTCACCAGCCAGTTCAGAATGGCGTTCGCGACCTTGCTGAGCGCGCGTCTCGGAAATTCTCTGAGTGATATCATTTATGGTCGTTCCCGCTGACGCTCCACCAATGGGCCATAATCCCCGGAGACTTGGATTCGCGTACTTTCGAGCAGGGACCCATGCTCGAGCCGGAATACCCGATCGCAGAACTCAAGCGCCTGGGGGCGGTGGCTGACGAGAACTATTATGCGTCCAGGCCGCAGGCGCGTCAGCATCTCTATGAGACTGCGCTCGGTGGCGGGATCGAGCGCAGCGCTGGGTTCGTCCAGCAGCAAAACCGCGGGGCGCCGGTAAAGGGCGCGCGCAATAGCGACGCGCTGCTGCTGGCCGCCCGACAGCCGCTGGCCGCCGTTTCCGATAAGCGTGTCAAGTCCGGCGGGAAGCGACCGGATCACGTCCTCCAGCTGCGCGTCCCGCAGTGCTTCCATGATTGCGTCTTCCACGATTTCGGCGTCGGGAATGCCGAACGCAATATTCCGTTTGAACGTGTCGCTGAACAGGATTGGGCTCTGCGACACATATCCGACCGAATGCCTCCACGCCGCGAGATCGTTGCCGATGTCCCTTTCGTCAGCCAGCACTGTCCCCGAGGTGGGTCGCTGCAAGCCCGCCAGGAGATCCAGGAAGCTGCTTTTGCCTGTGCCGGAGCGCCCAGCGATGCCGGTGATCGACTCGATGTCGAGTGACAGCGAGACGTTGTCCAGCAGACTGCGCTCCGCCCCCGGGTAGCCGAAACTGACGGCATCGAGGCGCACCGACCTGGACGGACGCCATGAATGGACTTTCGGATGTGGCGAACTAACGGAGGGTTCGGGTTCAGCAAGCTCCACGGCGAGCCGGCTCAGCGAAGCGCGGCCGAATCTCATCGCCTGTGCGCTCGCAACCAGTCGATTTGCCCCGACCATCAGGCGGAAACCGGCAACCGTAAAAAGCGCGATCCGAGTCAGGACTTCCTGCGTCGTATGTCCGGCGAGCACGCTGATCGCGGTGATCGTGATGAGCACCGCCGCGGCAATGAACTCCAGGGCGAACTTCGGCAGCGTCGATGCCAGTTGGTAGTCGCGGTAAACGCGCTCCAGATCGCGGAATGTCCGGCCGAAGCGATCCTGCACGAACTGCCCTGCGCCGTAGATGAGGATCTCGCGGGCGCCCTGGAATACCTCGAACAGTTGTAGTGTCTTGCGTGTTTCCTGCTTCTGTCGCCGGCTGCCCAGGTCTGTGGTGTAGTGGCGAGTCAACTGCATGAAGGCAAGGCTCGCGCACGCGACCAAGGCGACGACGCACGCGGTGACCGCCGGCTCCATCCAGAGAAGGAAAACGATGATCGCTCCGCAAAACAGGATCTCGGAAATCACCGTGAGCGCCGGCAACAGGCAGCTGAAAACAAGCGTCCACACATCAGTGATGACGCCATTGGCCAGATCGGCCGGCGAGCGCCGCGAGATAACCGGGTAGTCGAGCGCCAGATAGCGCCTGGTCAGTTCCTCCGACAGGGCGGAATTGATGGCAAAGGCAAACGTCGCTTCGAACCAGGCGTGAACAGCCAGGAAGATATTTTTGAGGAGAAAGACGAGCAGAAATACGAAAGTCAGCGCCGCCGTCGCGGCCGTCGTTCCTTCCAGCGTTCCAGGTAGCAGCTGGAGCAAGCCGCCTGCAGCGCCTGCGTCGCGTGAGAAAACAAAGCTCACCAGGGGAATAAGGACTCCCAGGCCCAGGACCTCGAGCAGCGAGCCCACCATCATGGAGCCGAACAGGAACATCGCCCTGCGGCGATGCGGGGGAGGGATAAGGTCGCGCAATTCCGCAAAGATGTCCAGCAGCATGGCTGAGCGCCAGCTCACGGATCGATCCTCGCGATGGAGCGGATCTTGTCCAGAAATTGTTCGGCGCTCGCTTTCCAATTGAATACTGGCATGGGTGGTGGCGACTGTGACGGTCCAGCCAGCACGTCGAGCACACAGAGCGCAAGGTTCTTCGCGTCGGCGAGTGAAAACAGCCGCACGCCGGCATCGGCGAGCTCCCGGAATGCGGCGATGTCGCTCGCAAGGACGAAGCAACCCCGCTGGCGCGCCTCGACCAGCGGCAGGCCAAAGCCTTCCGCCGCTGACGGAAAGATCAATGCTCTGGCGTGCCGGTAAAGATAGTCGAGCTCCGAGTCGTTGGCGTCCTGGAAGAAGAAAAGACGGCTGCCGGCTTTTGGATGCTCCTTCATCCGTTTCAGAATAGCACCGACGTCGCCGGACGCTCGCCCCACCACCACGAGCGCCGCATCGGCATCCGACGCCCAGACTCTTTCGAACGCGTCCAACGCAAAAGGGTGATTTTTCCGGACATCGATGCTGCCCACCGTGAGGAACAGCTTGCTACCCTGCACACACAGGCGGCGTATCTCCTCGCGAACCTGTCCCCGCGAATCGAGCAGATCCAAATCGCTGCCGAGGCGAAAATGGTCCAAGAGGGGGCTGCGTCGGCCAATATCACGGCAGAAGCGCTCTACGTCGCGTCTGGTGGTTTCCGAGATACAGATGATCCCGTGGCTGTACTCGACTGTCTCGTGCAGCCAGCCGCGAAATACCGCGGTGAAGAGGGGCGCGCAATACTGTGGGAAATCCAGGGGAATCAGGTCGTAAACCAGAGTCACGATCTTTGCGCCGCCGCTCGACGCAATCCGCGCACATTTCCAAACATCATATGTCCACGACGCATCGCACAGAATCACCACGTCCCCGGGACGTATGTCGGCGGGCGGAAGGCCGCGAGCAATCTGCTCAAAGGTCAGTCGCGAGTAAAGGCGCCAGAGCGGAACCTGCAATGCCAGTGGCAGATTCCGCACGATCGCGGCACGCAGCCGTGATGACGTAACGAGACGGAAGAACCGGATTGCGGCGGACACATCCGGCTCTCGCACCGCTGCGGCGGCCGCACCCTCTTGCGTCGCGGCTGCCGAATCGACCACCTTGAAACCTTCCCGCCCGGACACGACCAGAACCAGATCTCCGGTGGGAAGCAATTCCGCAAGTTGCCGGCTCAGGTTTCGAACGACGCGGGTGATGCCAACGCTTCCTTGCTGTGTGCGCGTATAGGTGCAGTCCAGGAATATTGTCACCCGCGCGGCCGCTCGCCGACGCCGACGCCGACAACGTGGTCGGCAAGCATTACGTAGAGTTCGCGCGCCCTGCGGTTTACAGTATCCAGGATAAGCCCGGTTGCGAGCGCCACGGTCCCCAGAAGGCAGCACGACACTGCAAAAACCGCGCGCGCAATCCCGGCGACCTTGCCGGCGTCGATGAACTCGCCCACCACCAGTACGCCGGCGAAAATTCCGGCCGCGAGCAGGACCGCGCCCGGTATGCCGAAGAACATCAGCGGCCTGTAGTCCTTGTACAGCTGGAAAAGCGTCGTCAGGACGCGCCGCCCGTCCTGCAGCGTGTTCAGCTTCGAAGCGCTGCCTTCGGGCCGTGCGCCGTAAGGCAACGGCACTTCGACGATCGGTTGCCGGTGCTCCAGCGCGTGCAGCGTGATCTCGGTTTCCACTTCGAAGCCGCGGCTCAGGACCGGCATGGTCTTGACGAAGCGGCGGCTGAACGCGCGGTAACCCGAAAGAACGTCCGAGAGGTTGGTGCCGAACAGCGTGTTGATGGCGCGCAGCACGAGCCGGTTGCCGAATACGTGGAACGTTCGGAAGTTTTCCGGGCCTGCCTGCCGCAGGCGAGTCGCCACGGTCATTTCCGCTTCGCGTGCGATGACCGGCGCGATCAACTCGCGCACCCGGCCCGCCTCGTACGTGCTGTCGCCGTCCGCCATGACGATCACGTCGGCATCGAGTTCGCGGAAAATGGCGCGCACCGCCTCGCCCTTGCCCCGGGCGGAAACGAAGTGCACGATGGCGCCGGCGCGCGCGGCCGCCTCGCCGGTACCGTCCGTGCTGTTGTTGTCGAATACGTGAATGGTTGCCTCGGGCAACGCGCGCCGGAAATCCTCCACTACCTTGGCAACGGTGATCGCCTCGTTGTAGCAGGGAATCGCCACTGCGATCTCTGTCGCGCGCGCCTCGCGCTGCATGGTTATCGGCCCGGCTTCCACAATGCTCCCCACCTGCCTTCGTCGGATTTGAGATAGCCCGGAAAATGCTTCGCCACGACTGCACGCTCGCGTTCCGGGCTGCTGCGAAGCATCACGATGCGCGGTCCCCGCAGAAACGGATCGTTTTGTACCATGTCCTGCGTGTAAAACCCCGACCGGATGTCGACGAACACGAGCTCAGGGCGCTCGCGGTCGGCCTGGCGGGCGAGGGGCGGGACCTGCCCCAGGTGCCTGCCGATGAATGCGTCGACCTGGGCCAGGCGCAGCGCGTTGGCGAAAACGAGCGACAAGGCCACTCCCCAGGCCGCCATGACGCGGGTCTCCGGGCCGATCCGATCGGGCTGCGTTGCCGCCAGGGCGATCGACGCAAGTACAGGCATCACAAACCAGGCGGAATGGAGGTACCGGTAACCCCAGCCGTGTCCCTGGTCCTGGGAAAAGAAAAAATAGCCGAAGAAGGTGGTTGCGAGCGCCGCCCCCAGCACCCGCACGGCCGGCCGGGTGCGCGCGACGGAGTAGCCCCAGGCCGCAAGGACCATCAGTCCGGCGCATCCCCAGGACCAGGCTTTTCCGAGCCCGGCGATGCGTGCCGCGATGGTGCCCGGATGCGGCAGCGACAGGGCGCCGCTCAGAAGGGTCAGCAGGGAATCCAGGGCGGAGGGTGCCGCCGCAGGCGCGACAGGCGCGATTCCGGCACCGGCCGGTTGCACGATCCGCGCGACCTCCAGCAGGTGGTAATGCCAGCCGAAGCCGAGGACGATCGAAAGCGGCAGGTAGCCCAGTACCAGCGCCGCGAGGATTCCCCAGGATCCGGGCCGGATCGCCAGCCAGACCAGGAACGGCAGGCCGAACAGCATGTGCGGGATGGGTTGGTGCAGGGTCAGGGCCAGCGATCCGAGCAATCCCGCAAGCAGCGCGCGCGCAATAGTCGGGTTGAGCAGCAGCGACGCATAAAGAAGATTGCAAAGCAGATGCGCCGGCATCGAGTAGTACGAGATCGACGAGACGACAAACGCCGGCGAGGCTGCTGTCAGCAGCAGGGCCCAGCCCGCGGATTCCGCGGTGCCGCCGACCTGTCGCGCCAGACGGTGCACTGCGGGCAGGGTCAGCGCGCCGATCGCCGGATTCGCCGCCCAGGGAATGTCGAGCCAGGCGAAGGGCGCGAGCAGCAGGGCGAACCCGGGCCAATAGCCGCTTGCCACCGCGCCGCTCGAGGGCGAAACGCGCAGGAAGAAATTCTGGAAGAACGAAGGAATAAGCTGGTCGAGAAGCTCGGGCGGGAAGCTGCCGTTCAACCGGCCGGCCGCAAACGCCTTGGCCTGGAAAACGGCCGCGTATTCGTCCATGGAAAGCGGGTAGTCGTGGTAGACGCGCAGCGATCCAAGGCACAGAAGCGGGAATGCGACGGCGGCAAAAGACCAGGGGTGATCCGCGGCGAATCGGACGGCATGCAGGACCTCCGGGCGGCGGCGCAGGAGAAAGGCGCAGACCGCCGCCAGGGCGAGCAGGAAATTGCCGTGCGCGTCGTGTGCGGTCAGGAGGTACCGGAAAATCGGGCTGAACCCGGAGGGATTTGCAGCGCCGGAGTGCCATATGACGAGCTGCACGAGCGCCGCTCCACCGAGGCACCACAGAAGCAGGCGGGGCGCAGTCATGCCGCAAGAATAGCCCATACAATGCCGCGGTGAACCAGGCCTTGCCGTTGCGAATCGCAGTCGTGCACGACTGGCTGGTGGATTTCGCCGGCGCGGAAAACGTCCTTGCGGAGATCCTGGCCTGCTTTCCGGGCGCGGACCTCTTCGCGCTGGTCGACCACCTGCCGCCAGAGAGCCGCGCGCGCATTGGCGGACGCCGCGCAGGCACGACTTTCCTGCAGTCGATGCCGGGCGTCGCGTCGCACCTGCGCTACTACCTCCCGTTGATGCCGCTTGCCATCGAGCAGCTCGATGTCACGGGTTACGACCTGGTGATCTCGAACAGCCATGCAGTGGCGAAAGGCGTGGTCGTTTCCCCCGACGCGTTGCACATCAGCTACCTGTGCTCGCCGATGCGCTACGCCTGGGACATGCAGTTCGAATACCTGCGCGCTGCCGGAATGGAACGCGGTATCCGGGGTGCGCTGCTGCGATGGTTCCTGCACCGGCTGCGCATCTGGGACCATCGCTCGGCGGCGGGCGTGGACCGCTTCCTCGCCGATTCCCGGTTCGTCGCGCGCCGCGCGTTGAAAGCCTACCGGCGCCATGCGCGGGTCATTTATCCGCCCGTGGATACCGAGCGCTTCCGGCCAGGGACGAAGCGCGCGGACTACTACCTGACGGTCTCCCGGTTGTGGGGCTACAAGCGCGTCGACCTGCTGGTCGAGGCATTCGCGGCGATGCCGGATCGCCGGCTGGTGGTGATCGGCGGCGGACCGGAGCTGGAACGCCTGCGGGCGCTTGCGCCCGCCAACGTTCAGGTACTCGGGCAGCAGCCTGACGGCGTGGTGCTGGAGCACATGCAGGGCGCGAAGGCCTTCCTGTTCGCCGCGGTGGAGGATTTCGGCATTGCTCCGATCGAGGCGCTCGCCTGCGGCACGCCGGTGATCGCGCTGCGCCGCGGCGGCGCAGCGGAAACCTGCGCCGGGCTGGACAGCGTGGAGCCGACCGGCGTGTTCTTCGAGGAACAAACCGCGGCGGCCGTGGCCGGGGCGGTGAAGCTCTTCGAAGCAAGCGCTTCGCGCATCTCTTCGGAGGCCTGCCGCAGGCGCGCCGAGGGCTTCGCCGCGCCGCGCTTTCGCTCCGAATTCCGCGCTTTCGTCGAGACGAGCTACGCGGCGTGGTCCGACTATCGCCGCAATGCCGGCGCGATCTGGCGTGACACGGAGGGTTGATCGTCTTTGACGCGAGGCCACCCGTCCCGGTACTCGATGCGATCGAGCAGCAGCAGGCGCTCCGGAGCGCCGCGCATGGCGTGGTACAGGATCCAATCGGTGCCGGCGTCGTCCGCGATCACGCTGTTGTGGCCCGGCGCGAGCCAATGCGCGTTCTTTTCCAGGATCGTGCCCGCGAACTTTTCGAACGGTCCGAACGCATCGTTGGAGCGCGCAACCATCAGCGCGTAACTTGCCTTGCTGCCGCAACATCGATCGCCGGAGTAAAAAAGGTAGTACGTGCCCCCGCGATAGATCGTCCATGCGCCTTCGATGAGGGAATGGTAGGCGCGTCCCGGCTCCGGCCGGAGTACTTCCCGCGCCTCGCTGCCTGGCGCAAAGCGCAGCCGGTCGGGCGCAAGCTCCCGTACCCTGATCGGTCTTGAGCCCGAGCCCCAGTACAACAGCCGCTTGCCGGTCTTCGGGTCATCGAACGCCATCGGATCGATATGCTCGATGCCATCTCCGCAGAGCAGCGGTTCGCCGGAGTCGACGAACGGGCCCGATGCCACTGCGGAGGTGGCCACGGCGAGGCATTTTCCCTTCGCTTTATCGGGTTCGGCGGAGTAATACATGATGTAGCTTCGCCGGGCGCTGTCGTAGATTACATGCGGGGCCCAGATATTCTGATTCTGCCCCGCCCAGGAGGGCTTTGCGGGAAGCGCGTCGCCCAGGTGCTCCCATCGCACCAGATCGCGCGAGCGAGCCACTTGGATGTTCAGTACCTGATCGCCCCTCATGCTCTGAGTAGCGTAAACGTAGAAGTTCCCGTCTGCTGCCCGGAGTACTGCCGGATCAGGGAAGTCGCGGTCGAGCACGGGATTCACGTACTCCGCCACCGGAGGAACGCCGGCGCACGACGCCAGGAAGAGCGCGATGACCGGCAGCAGCCTCACTCGAAGCGCAGCGCCTCGACCGGATTGAGCTGCGCCGCCTTGCGTGCTGGGTAGAAGCCGAAAAACACGCCGATCGCGAAGGCGAAGGCCACCGCCAGTATCACCGATTCGGGCGACAGCAGGATGCGCCAGCCGGCGAACTGCGCGATGCCCACCGCGGTGGCGATGCCGATGGCGATGCCCACCAGCCCGCCGATCAGCGACAAAGTCACCGCCTCGACAAGGAACTGGCCGAGGATGTCGCGCGTGCGCGCGCCCACCGCCATGCGCAGGCCGATCTCGCGTGTGCGTTCCGTAACGGAGACCAGCATGATGTTCATGATGCCGATGCCGCCCACCACGAGCGACACCGAGGCGACCGCGGCCAGCAGCAGCGCGAGCACGCGGCTCGAGGCCTCCTGCGTCGCCGCGACCTCTTCCAGGTTGCGCAGCGAGAAATCGTCGTCCTGGCCCGGCTGCAGCCGGTGGCGCTGGCGTAGCAGCGCGCGCACCTGCTCCTCGCCCGCCTTCATGTCGTGGCCTTCGGCGATCTTGACCCAGATGGTGCCGACGCTCCTTTGCTTGGCGAGGTTACTCGCGCCCAGCACGCGCTTGCGCGCCGTGCTGATCGGCATGAGGACGAGGTCGTCCTGGTCGGAGCCCATCATGCTCTGGCCCTTGGATTCGAGCACGCCGATCACCGTGAAGGGCACGCGCCGCACCCGGATCACCTGGCCGAGCGGGTCGGCGCCGCCAAAGAGCTGCTTCGCCACGGTCTGGCCGACCAGGCATACCTTGGTCGCGCCCGCCATATCGGAGGAATCGAAGATGCGCCCGGCTGCGATCTCCCATTGCCGCACTTCGATGTATTCGGGCGTGACGCCGAAGATCACCGTGGACCAGTTGGTGTTTCCCCAGATGAGCTGCGCGGTACCGCGCAGCGCGGGCGCCGCCATGGCCTCGGGTATCTCGCGCGAGATCGCGGCGGCGTCGTCCTCCGAGATGGTCAGGTTCGAGCCGAATCCCATGCGCACGCCGCCTGAAGTGGTCGAGCCCGACAGGATCAGCAGCAGGTTTGAGCCGAGCGAGCTGATCTGCTCCTTGACGCGCTGCTGCGCGCCGGCGCCCACCGCGATCATGACGATCACCGCGGCGACGCCGATGATGATGCCGAGCATGGTGAGCAGGCTGCGCATCTTGTTCACCGCCAGCGCGCGCATCGCGACCCGCAGGAGGCCGAGTAATTTCATGCCGGCACCGGGGCCGCGCGCAGCATCGCCAGCGCGTCGTCAGGATGGTCGTTAGCGTGGTCCTCGACCAGGCGCCCGTCGCGAAACCGCAGCACGCGGCGGCCGAAGCGCGCCACGTCGGCTTCGTGAGTCACCATCACGACGGTCATGCCGGTTTGATTCAGTTCCTGCAGGAGCCCCATGATTTCGAGGCTGGTGCGCGAGTCCAGCGCCCCGGTGGGCTCATCGGCAAGGATCAACAGCGGGCGCGTGACCAGCGCGCGTGCGATGGCGACGCGCTGCTGCTGGCCGCCCGAGAGCTGCGCCGGATGGTGGTCGGCGCGATCGCCCAGGCCGACCCGCACCAGCATTTCCAGCGCGCGCACGCGCCGCTCGGCCGCCGGCACGCCGGCGTACACCAGCGGCAGCTCGACGTTTTCCACCGCCGCGGTGCGTGCCAGCAGGTTGAAGGTCTGGAACACGAAGCCGATGCTGCTGTTGCGCACGGCGGCGAGTTCGTCGCCGGCCAGGTCGGAGACGCGCCGCGAACCCAGCACGTACTCGCCCGAGGTGGGGCGGTCGAGGCAGCCGAGCATGTTCATGAAGGTTGACTTGCCGGATCCGGACGGCCCCATCACCGCGGTGAATTCGCCCTGCGCGATGTCGACGCTGACGCCGGCGAGCGCCCTGATCTCGTTGTCGCCGACCCGGTAGGTCTTGGTCAGGTCGCGAGTGTGGATCAACGAGGCTGCCATCAGAACATCCTGGGCCCCGCTGCCGCCTTCTTTGCCGCGGCCGGCGTTTCGCCGACGCCCAGGATCACCTCGTCGCCCTCCTTTAGCGGGCCTTCGGCGATCTCGGTGCTGGTGCCGTCTGTCAGCCCGGTCTTCACTTCCACGGCCTTGGGTTGACCCTCGAGTCCGGGAATCCAGAGGCGTCCGGCGGCCGTCGCGCCGCCGCCGCGCCCGCCGCCCATTTCGGCGAGCAAGCGCTCGTAGACCGGCTTCTGCGCGTCGGTGAGGACCTCCATCACGCGGCTGCGCGAATCGGCGCGCAGGCGTTCGCCGGCCTTGCGCCGGTCGCCGTCCTTGGGCATGTCGCGCAGCGCGACCATCTTCTGGCGCACGTCGTCGAAAATCTGCTCTAGCTTTGCCTTCTGCGTTTCGTCCGGTTTCAACTCCTCGAACACGCGCTGGCGGAACTGCTGCGCCGCGTTGCCGGGGTTCTGCTGCGTCGGCTGCGCCTCGCCCGCGGCCTTGCTTTCGCTGGCGCCCGCAGTGGTACCACCCGGCCGGAAACGCAGGGCGGCGTTCGCCACCTTTAGCACGTTGTCGCGGCTGTCCACCACCACGCGCACGTTCGCCGTCATGCCGGGCAGTAGCGACTGGTCCGGATTCGCCGCCGAAATCACCACCGTATAGCTGATCACGTTCTGCACGTTGACCGGGGACTTGCGGATCTGGCGGATCTCGCCGGTGAAGTTGCGCCGCGGAAAGGCGTCCACGGTGAAATTCGCCTGCTGCGCGACGCGCAGGCGGCCGACGTCGGCTTCGTCGATCGCGGCCTCGACCTGCATGTCGCGCAGGTCCTGGGCGATGGTGAACAGCACCGGCGCCTGCAGGCTGGCGGCCACCGTCTGCCCGGCGTCGATGTTCTTCAGGATCACCGTGCCGTTCACCGGCGCGCGGATGATGGTGCGCTCCAGGTCCACCTGCGCCTGCTTTAGCAGCGCCTCGCGTTGCTTGACGGTGGCCTGCGCGCTGGCGATCTGCGACTCGCCGACCTGGCTCTGCGCCTCGACGGCCTTTAGCTGCTCGCGCGTGCCGTCGTACAGCGCCCTTGACTTGTCCAGCTCCGCGGGCGAGATGAAATTCTTCTCCACCAGCATCTTCTTGCGGCCGAGATCCCGCTCGGCGTCGACCAGCGCCACCCTGACGCGGCCGACCTCGGCCTTCTGCGCGGCGAGGTTCGAGGTCGCCACCGCGACCGCGCTGCGCGCGGCGTCCACGTCGGCGCGCGTCTGGTTGACGCGCAGCTCGAAGCTCTGCGGGTCGATGCGCGCGATGACCTGGTCTTTTTTCACCTGCGTATTGAAGTCGGCGAATATTTCCAGCACCTGGCCGGATACCTGGGAGCCGACCTGGACCGTCGTCACCGCCGCCAGTGTGCCGCTCGCGACCACCACCGCCTGGATCGGGCCGCGCTCGAGCTTGCCGACGCGGTATCTGGTCTCGCCCGCCGCGCTGCGCGAGGCGTACCAGGCCCAGCCGCCGGCGGCCGCGGCCAGCAGCACGAGCACGGCGATGATTTTTCCGAGGCTGATCTTCACGCTTGCCGCAGCCTCATTTCGCGCCGCGGCGATAGTGGCCGGATTTTCCGCCGCGCTTTTCCTCGAGCTGCAATTCGCGGATGACCATGCCTCGATCGACGGCTTTCACCATGTCGTAGATGGTGAGCAGGCCCACCGCGGCCGCGGTCAGAGCCTCCATTTCCACGCCGGTGCGCCCGCGGCATTCGACCGTCGCGGATACGATCACCTCGCGCCGCGGCGCATCGAAGCTGAAGTCGACCGCGACGCGGGTGATGGCGAGCGGATGCGCGAGCGGCACCAGTTCCGAGGTGCGCTTCGCCGCCTGGATCGCCGCGACGCGCGCCACCCCGAGCACGTCGCCCTTGGCTGCATCGCCCTCGATCACCATGCGGAAGGTGGCGGGGCGCATCGCGATGCACCCGGAGGCGACCGCGACCCGGTGCGTTTCTTCCTTGGCGCCCACGTCGACCATGTGGGCGCTGCCCTTGCGGTCGAAATGGGTCAGTTGCGGGGAAAGCTTGCGTGGCAATGCGTCCTCCTGCCGTTGCGTCGATTCCGGGGGGAACTTGATTGCCGGAACGGTATCATAAACGCATGCGATTCCTCGTCTGGCTGCTGGCCGCGTCGCTCGCCGTCGCGCCTCGCGCGTTCGCGCAGAATCCCGCCGGCCGCCTGCCCGACCTTGGCGACGTGAGCGGCTCGGAGCTGTCGCTGCAGACCGAGCGCAAGGTCGGCGAGTCGATCGTGCGCGACATCAGGTTCCGCGATCCGTCCTACCTCGACGACCCCGAGGTCACCGAGTACCTGAACGGCCTGGGCTTGCGCATGAGCAACGCCGGCGGCGGCATGCGCCAGGACTTCGAGTTCTTCGCCATGCGCGACCCTTCGATCAACGCCTTCGCGCTGCCGGGCGGCTTCATCGGCGTGCACACCGGCCTGATCACCTCCGCCGACAACGAATCCGAGATCGCCTCGGTGGTCGCGCATGAAATGGCGCACGTGACGCAGCGGCATATCGCGCGCGGCTTCGGGCTGCAGAAGCAGATGCAGCTGCCGATGATGATCGCGATGGCCGCCTCGCTGCTCCTGGCGCGCTCGCGTCCCGACCTGGCGGGCGGCGCGCTGGCGGCTGCCCAGGGCAGCGTGATCCAGACGCAGCTTAGCTACAGCCGCGATTTCGAGCGCGAGGCCGACCGGGTCGGCTTCCAGACGCTGAACGACTCGGGATTCGACGCGCGCGCGATGGGGACGTTTTTCGAGAAACTCCAGCGCGCCACGCGGATCATGGACGGCGGCGGCGTTCCCGGATACCTGCGCAGCCACCCGGTGACCGCGGAGCGCATCAGCGACGCGGAGAACCGCGCGCTTGGCCTGCCCTACAGGCAGCGCGCCGATCCGCTGGAGTACCACCTGGTGCGCGCCAAGCTGCGCGCCGAGGCGGCCGACGTGCACCAGGCGGTGAAGACATTCAGCGACGCGGTGGACGATCGCCGCTTCGCCAGCGAGCCTGGCGCGCGCTACGGGCTGGTGCTGGCGCTGCTGCGCGCCAAGGAACCCGCGCGCGCGCAAGCGGAACTCGCGCGGCTGCGGGCCGACGGCGTCTCCAGCCCGATGGTGGAGACACTGGCGGCACGGGTGCGCCTGGCGTCGGGCGACCCGGCCGGCGCGCTGGCCATCCTGAGATCTGCTCTGTCGCGCTTCTCCCACCGGCGCTCGATTCTCTACGCCTACCTCGCCACGCTGCAGGACCTGGGCCGCCACGATGAGGTGCTGGCGGCGCTGGTCGAGCCCTCGCGCCTCTATCCGCGCGACCCGAAGCTGCATGAGGCGCGCGCCAAGGCCTACGCCGGGCAGGGCAAGCGCCTGCTGCAGCACCAGGCGCAGGCGGAGTTCTACCTGCTGCAGGGCAGCCTGCCGGGCGCGATCGAGCAGCTGCAGCTTGCGCAAACCTCGGGCGACGGCAATTTCTACGACCTTTCGGTGGTGGACGCGCGCCTCAAGGAATTGCGCGCAGAACACACGAGGGAACAGCAGGACGCCAAAAAGAACTAAGCGGCAGGCGTCTCGCTAAGCCGCAGGCGCTTCAAAATAGGCTTCATAGAGCAGGTCGAAAGTCTTCTCGGCTTCACCGAGCAGCTCGTCGTCGCTCGTCGAGCGGCGCGCGGCGCCTTGCAGGAGCGTCTGCACCCCCGCGGCTTCCGGCACCGGCGTGTCGTGCGCCTCGAGGAAGTGCACGATGGCGCCGATCTTTACCAGCGCCCCATTGGTCGCGAGGCCGAAGTGCTGCAGCATCACCTCGAAGGTCACCTGGGTCGCGTTGTTGCCGAAGCGCGCCCCGCCGAAGGCGAAACCGACGGAATCAGGGTGCAGTTCCTGCGACTTGTCCAGCCACACCACGGTGCCTTCCGGGTCGGCGAAGCGGCGGACCAGCCAGGCGCAGGCGAGCCGGTCCGCCCAGGCCGGCTTGCGCGTGGCCCAGACCCTGCGCCGCATCGGCTGGTCGGGCACGCCGCTGGCCAGCGACTGCGCGGGAAACAGCAGCTTGTGCACCGCGGCTTCAGCTTCGGCAAGCGCCGCCTTGACGCGGTTCTGCTGTTCGCTGGGGAAGAAATCGAGCGCGCTGATGGCCTCGAAATCGTGGCGTTTCTTGTGCAGCACCCGCAGCACCGCGCTCGGATCGGCGATGCCGTAGCCGACCTTGAGGCTCTCGACGATCTTGAGAAGCTCGGAATAGCGCGCCGAGCGGTCGAACATGCCGCGAAAGGAGAGCTGCTGAGCGTCGGAAGCCGGCACCACCGCGAGTACCTGCGCGTTGCCGGCGCCCTTCGAGATGTAATCGGCGAGAAACTCCAGCCCCTGGCGCGTGGTCGTGGTTTCCGGGAGCAGGTAGACGCCTTCGCGCAGCACCGCGGCGCCGAGCGCTTCGAGCGTGCGCAGGCCGCGCATGCGGGCGGCCGGGTCTTCCGTCGGCAGGCTTGCGACAAGCAGCAGCCAGCGACCGCTCTCGGATGGCGGCGGATTGCTCATTGTTTTGATGATAGCAAAGTAAGATGGACGCCATGGACGCGTCGCGGCAGGAAATAAAGACCACCACCTGCTACATGTGCGCCTGTCGCTGCGGCATCCGCGTGCATCTTAAAGACGGAGAAATACGCTACATCGACGGCAATCCCGACCATCCGCTGAACAAGGGGGTGATCTGCGCCAAGGGCGCGAGCGGCATCATGAAGCAGAAGTCCCCGGCGCGGCTGACCCGTCCCTTGAAAAGAAAACAGGGAGCGGAAAGGGGGGCAGGCGAGTTCGAGCCCATCTCCTGGGAGGAAGCGTTTTCCGTTCTTGAACAAAGATTGAGGAAAATAAGGGCGGAAGACCCCAAGAAGTTCGCCTTCTTCACCGGCCG
>JANNXB010000443.1:0-4549 GCA_031409355.1 Betaproteobacteria bacterium
ACGCTCGAACAGCTCAGCCTCGGGCACGATCGCGGTGACGAAGCCGGCCGCGTAGGCCTTGTCGGCATCGAAGGGCTGCCCGAGCAGCAGCAGCTCGGCGGCACGCTGGTAACCCGCGATGTAGGGCAGCAGGAAGCTGGAGCCGGCTTCGGGTACAAGGCCCAGCGGCACGAAAGGCAGCTGGAAGCGCGCCCCGGGCGCCGCATACACCAGGTCGCAGTGCAGCAGCATCGTGGTGCCGATGCCCACTGCGGCGCCGTTGACCGCCGCCAGCAGCGGCTTGCCGAAGGTCGCGATGCCGCGCAGGAAACGATGCGTGGGACTGGACTCGGAATGCGGCGGCCGGTTGAGGAAATCCTTCAGGTCATTGCCGGCGGTGAAGCAGTCGCGCGCGCCGTGGATCAGCACCACGCGCACCTGGGAATCCCCGTCCGCGGCGGCCAGCGCATCGGCCATCGCCGCATACATCTCCTGCGTGAGCGCGTTCTTCTTTTCGGGGCGCGCGATCTCGATGCGCAGTACCCGGTCCTTGGTTTCGGTTTTGATCATGCCGGCAGCTTGTAGTCTTTGAATTGCTGCCGCAGGGTCAGCTTGGAGAGCTTGCCGGTGGCCGTATGCGGCAGTTCGTTCACGAACACCACGTCCTCCGGCATCGACCACTTGGCAACCTTGCCCTCGTAGAACTTGAGTATTTCCGCCTTGCTCACTTCCTGCCCGGCCTTCTTCACCGCCACCACGATCGGGCGCTCGTCCCATTTCGGATGCGCGATACCGATCACCGCGGCTTCCTGGATCGCCGGGTGCGCCACGGCGATGTTCTCCAGGTCGATGGAGCTGATCCACTCGCCGCCGGACTTGATCACGTCCTTCGAGCGGTCGGTGATCTGCAGGTAGCCGTCCGGATCGATGGTGGCCACGTCGCCCGTCGGGAACCAGCCGTTGACGAGCGGATCCCCGCCCTCGCCCTTGAGGTAAGCGGAAGCGATCCACGGTCCCTTCACCAGCAGGTTGCCGAAGCGCTTGCCATCCCAGGGCAGTTCCTTGCCTTCCTCGTCGACGATCTTCATCTCGACGCCGAAGATGCCGCGGCCCTGCTTGGCCTGGACCGCATAGCGCGCTTCCTTGCCCATCGCCGCCTGCTTCGCCTTGAGCGAGCCGACGGTGCCGAGCGGGCTCATCTCGGTCATGCCCCAGGCATGGAACACGCCGACGTTGTAGTCGTCCTGGAACGCCTTGATCATCGCCGGCGGGCAGGCCGAACCGCCGATCACCGTGCGGTTCAGGGTCGAGAACTTGAGCTTGTTCGCCGTCAGGTGCTGCAGCAGCATCAGCCACACCGTCGGCACGCCGGCCGACAGGGTCACCTTCTCCTGCTCGATCAGGTCGTAGACGCTCTTGCCATCGAGGTGCGGACCCGGGAACACCATCTTCGCGCCGACCAGCGTGCAGGCGTAAGGCAGGCTCCAGGCGTTGGCGTGGAACATCGGCACCACGGGCAGAATCGAGTCGCGCGCCGAAAGGTTCAGGGTGTCCGGCATCGCCGCGGCAAGCGCGTGGATTACCGTCGAGCGGTGGCTGTAGAGCACGCCCTTGGGATTGCCGGTGGTGCCGGAGGTGTAGCACAGCGCCGCCGCGGTGCGCTCGTCGAAGGCCGGCCATTCGAAGCGGTCGTCCTGCTTCGCCATCAGGTCTTCGTAGCACTGCAGGTTCGGAATAGTGGTGCTGGTGGGCATATGCGCGCGGTCGGTCATCAGCACGTAGTGCTTCACCGTCTTCAGCAGGGGCGCGAGCTTCTCCACCAGCGGCACGAACGTCAGCTCGAAAAACAGCACCGCGTTCTCGGCGTGGTTCGAGATATAGGTGATCTGCTCCGGGAAGAGGCGCGGGTTGAGCGTATTGATCACCCCGCCGATGCCGGAGATGGCGTAGTAGAGCTCGTAGTGCCGGTAGCCGTTCCAGGCCAGCGTGCCGACCCGGTCGGAGGGCTTCACACCCATCGACTGCAACACTTTGGCAAGGCGTCGCGCGCGCGCGTGCGCGTCGCTGTAGGTGTATCTGTGGATGTTGCCCTCAACCGTCTTGGAGACGATCTCGGTCTCGCCGTGGTTGCGGTCCGCGTGCTTGATCAGGTCGCTGATCAAGAGCGGCATGTCCATCATAAGGCCGTTCATTGCTTCCCTCCTCCGTCAAAATCGGGGACAGTCCACGTTTTCCATGTTCGCGGAAAACGTGGACTGTCCCTGATTCTTGCTAAGGCATTTGAATCTTGCCGCCGCCACCGCCCGGTCCCATCGGCGGCAGGCCGCCCTGGGGCACGACGATCGAGGAGGCCTGCTGGCGGCGCAGTTCCTGCAGTTCGCGCACCGTGCGCTCGATCCCGGCCTTGGCGGCGGGGCCGAACATCTTCGCCGCCTCATCCAGTGTTTTCGCCTCGAGCACGAAATTGATCGGTAGCGCGCCCATCTGGCTCATCACCTGGGTTTCGCCGATGAAGAGGATTTCGCGCCCTGGGTCGCGCGCGCCGGTGCCGTCCACCGGCGTCATGCGGCGGATGGTGCCCACGCGCCGGTCGGTGAAAACTTCCTCGAGCCAGAGGTCCGCCGGGTTCATTTCCGGCTCGATCATGCGTTCGTCCTGTCGGGTTGCCATGCCTTCCTCGCTGCGACTACGGGAGGCACATTCTATTTCAAGTTCTTCAGATTCATCGCCACCATGGCAAGTTGCGAGGTGATCTGCGGATATTCCGGCTTCTCCTGGATCCAGGTCAGGGCGGAGACGACGTTGGCGCCGAGCTGGCCCGACGACATGTTCTCGACGTCGGCGAAGCGCGCCTCGATCTCCGCCAGCCCCGCTTCCCCGGCCAGCGCGCGGACCTGGACCAGCCGCTCCACGATGCCGGCACGGTCAAGGTTGGTCGGCCATCTCAGCGTTTCGTTTTCTTCGTTCACGGATTGTCTGCCTCCAAGCTGCAAGCTACCGGGAATTGCACGCTCTGCTCTGTGCGATTCCCCGCATTTCACCTTTCCTGACCTGCATTCCGACAGACGGCGCCATCCTACGGACGAACGCCGAACGAACTGCGCCCCGTGGTGCGCAACGGTGCGGCCAGTTCGGCGAATTCGCACAGTAGCTTGCGCGTATCCCTCGGGTCAATAATTTCCTCTACATCGAAACGCTCGGCGCCGCGCATCGGCGACGCAAACTTGCGGATGCGCTGTTCTATTTCGGCGCGTTTCGCGGCCGGATCGGGCGCGGCTTCGATCTCCGCGCGGTAGGCCGCTTCCAGGCCGCCGGCGATCGGCAGCGAGCCCCATTCAGCGGAGGGCCAGGCCATGCGCATGCCGTAGCGGGTGGAGTTCTGGTGCAGGGCTCCGGCGACACCGAACACCTTGCGCACGATCAGCGAGCACCACGGCACGGTGGACTGCAGGATCGCCGCGGCCGCGCGCATGCCATAGCGGATCGTGCCCTCCTGCTCCGCCTGCGGCCCGATGAGGAAACCGGGGCAATCGACCATGTGCACCACCGGCAGGTGGAAGGTCTGCGCCAGGTCGACGAAGCGCATGATTTTCTCGGAAGTACGCGCGGTCCAGGCGCCGCCGTACTGCATCGGGTCGCCCGCCATGATCGCCACCGGCCAGCCCGACAGGCGCGCAAAGCCGGTGATGATCGAGCGACCCCAGAACTTGCCGGTTTCAAAGAACGAATCCCGGTCCACCACCGCGCCGACGATCTTGCGCATGTTGTAGACCTTGCGCGGGTCGCGCGGCACGGCCTCAATGAGCCAGGGATCCGCACGCTCCGGATTATCCTTGTTCTCTTTTCTATCCGGAACCTCATGGACGGAATTCGGCAGGTAAGACAAAAATTTTCGTGCGCGCTCGAAGGCGTCCGCCTCGCTCGACGCTTCGTCGTCCACCGCGCCGTTGCGCGTGTGGATGTGGCTGCCGCCGAGCTCGTTCTTCTCGAACTTGCCGTGCGTCCACTCCACCACCGGCGGCCCGGCGACGAACATCTGGGAACTTCCCTTGACCATCACCGAGTAGTGGCTCGCCACCACGCGCGCCGCGCCCAGGCCCGCCACCGAACCGAGCGCGAGCGACACCACCGGGACCTCCGACAGGTTGCTGGTCCACCAGTCCCAGAGGAAGGCTTTCGGCATCGGCGAGTGGCCCTGCAATTCCAGGTTCTTCACCGAGCCGCCGCCCCCCGTGCCGTCCACCAGCCGCACCAGCGGCAGGCGCAGGTCGCAGGCCATGCGCTCCACCGCGAGCAGCTTCGACTTGATGCCGCCGTCGTTGGCGCCGCCGCGCACGGTGAAATCGTCGCCGGTGACCGCCACCGGGCGGCCGTTGATGCGCCCCCGGCCAAAAATCAGGTTGGCGGGCGTGAAATCCGCGAGCGCCCCGTCAGCGCCGTACTGCGCCACGCCGGCGAGCCCGCCGATCTCGTGGAACGATCCCGCGTCCAGCAACTGGTCGACGCGCTCGCGCACCGTGAGCTTGCCGCCGTCGTGCTGGCGCTTGACCTTGTCCGGGCCGCCCATGCG
>JANNXB010000444.1:0-4931 GCA_031409355.1 Betaproteobacteria bacterium
CTCCGCGGCGGCGACGAGAGACTTGCGCAGCGCCGCCACGAGCCGCTCCGCGCGCACCGGCTTCATCAGGTAATCGAGCGCGTTTAGCTCGAACGCCTCGACCGCGTGCCGGTCGTGCGCGGTGACGAAGATCACCGCCGGAGCGTTCTCCAGCGCACACAGGTGGCGCGCGAGTTCGATCCCGCCCATGCCCGGCATCTGGATGTCGAGCAGCAGCACCTGTGCCCCGCTTGCGGGAAGGCGGTCGACCACGTCCAGGCCGCTGCCGGACTCGCCGACGACCGTGGTCGGCAGTTCGCCGCGAATGTCGGCGAGCAATTCCTTCAGGCGGGCGCGCGCCGGCGCTTCGTCATCGGCGATGTAGATCCGCAATTCGTTCATGCGCGAACCCTGTATGGAATGTCGATGTCGACCTGGTAGCGCGTGCCCTCGACGCGCGCGTCGAGCCGCGCCTCGTCGTCGAAGAACAGCATCAGACGCTCGCGGATGTTGTCCAGCGCCATGTGATTGCCCGCGCGCGTTCCCGTTCCCGGCGGCAGCCAGGGATTCTCGATGCGCACTAGCACCCGGTCGCCGCGGCGCTCGACGCGCACCAACACGTCGCCAATGCCGGTGCCGGGCTCGACGCCGTGGTACACGGCGTTCTCCAGCAGGGGCTGCAGCACCAGCGCGGGCATCATCGCGTCCATCGGCGCATGGTCCAGGTCCCAGGACATGCGCAGCCGGTCCCCGAGCCGCAGCTGCTCGATGGCAGCGTAGCGCTCGATGAGGTTGACCTCGTCCGCGAGGCGCACCAGGTTGCGGCTATCCGACATGAGGGCGCGAAACAGGTCCGACAGGTCCTCCAGCGTGCGCTCGGCGCGCCGCGGATCGTGCCGGATCAGGGACAGCACCGCGTTCAGGCTGTTGAAGAGAAAATGCGGCCGGATGCGCGCCTGCAGCGCCTGCAGCCGGGCTTCGGCGAGCGCTGGCGAATAGGCCCTCATGTGCAGCCGCAGGTAGGCCAGCACCACCGCCGCGGTCAATGCCGCCAGCACCAGCGCGCGCGCCAGCTCGCCGGCGACGAACGCGCCCAGCACCCAATGCGTCAACGCGGCGAAAGCCAGCGCCACCGCGACAACCAAAGCACAACCGCTCCAGTACGGCATGCGCAGCAGCCAGGGGGCACCGATGTAGAGCAGCGTCAGGCTGGCGAGCAGGGGCGGTTCGACCTGGGCCGCGGCCACGATGAAGCCGTTAAGCACGTTGCGCCAATCCGGCTCGACGAGCAGGACCGCGATCAGCGTGAGCACGTTCACGCCGACCAGCGCGCGCGCCGTGACGCCGAGGTTGCGGAAATCCGGGAGTCTTTCCGGATGGGGGTTTTGCCTTATACTGGGCATTGTTAGAGAGCGGTCTTCAACCGCATTCTATTTCCCGCATTTTATTCCTTATGGCCTCTAAGGCGCCGAAGCAGAAAAAAAAGGCCAAGGGCTGGTCGGGCCGCTTTAGCGAGCCGGTGGACGCGCTTGTACAGCGCTTTACCGCCTCGGTTTCCTTCGACCAGCGGCTCGCCATGCACGACATCGCCGGTTCGCTGGCCCACGCGCGAATGCTTGCCGCCTGCGGCATCATCGGCCGCAGGGACCTGGCCGCGATCGAGGGCGGCCTGGCCAAGGTGCGCAGCGAGATCCGCGCTGGCAAGTTCGCCTGGTCGATCGAGGATGAGGACGTCCATTCCAGCATCGAGCGGCGCCTGACCGAGCTCGCCGGCAGTGCCGGCAAGCGCCTGCATACGGCACGCTCGCGCAACGACCAGGTCGCGACCGACGTGCGGCTCTGGCTGCGCGACGAGATCGACGCCATCGCGAAAAAACTCACGGCGCTGGAAAGCGCCTTGCTGGCGCAGGCGGCGCGCCACGCCGCGCTGGTGATGCCGGGATTCACGCACCTGCAGGTAGCGCAGCCGGTAACCTTCGGCCACCACCTGCTCGCCTATGTCGCCATGTTCGAGCGCGACCGCGCGCGGCTGGCCGATTGCCGCAAACGCGTCAACGTGCTGCCGCTGGGTGCCGCCGCGCTCGCCGGCACGACCTTCCCGATCGACCGCGCGCGGGTCGCGCGTGAGCTCGGCTTCGAAGCGGTTTCGGAGAACTCCCTGGACGCGGTGTCGGATCGCGATTTCGCCATCGAAGTCGTCGCTTGTGGAGCCGTGACGATGATGCACCTGTCGCGCTTCGCCGAGGAACTGGTCCTCTGGGTAAGCGCGCGCTACGGCTTCGTGAAGATCCCGGACCGCTTCTGCACCGGCAGCTCGATCATGCCGCAGAAGAAGAATCCGGACGTGCCCGAGCTGGTGCGCGGCAAGAGCGGCCGGGTCTTCGGCCACCTCCTGGCGCTGCTGGTGCTCATGAAGGGCCAGCCGCTCGCGTACAACAAGGACAACCAGGAAGACAAGGAACCGCTCTTCGACACGGTGGACACGCTGAAAGATTCGCTGGACGCCTTCGCCTCGCTTGCCGCCGGCCTGCAGCCGCAGCCGAAGGCGATGCGCGCGGCGGCGCTTGAAGGCCACGCGACCGCGACCGACCTCGCCGACTACCTGGTGCGCAAGGGCGTGCCGTTCCGCGACGCGCACGAGGCGGTAGCGCGCGCGGTGCGCGCGGCGGAGAAGGCCGGCTGCGACCTCGCCGAGCTGCCTCTCAAGACCCTGAGGCGCTTTTCCTTCGCGATCGGCGCGGATGTCTTCAAGTCGCTCACGCTCGAAGGTTCGGTCGCGAGCCGCAACCATGTCGGCGGCACTGCGCCGGCGCAGGTAAGAGCGGCCATCGCGCGGGCGCGATCCAAGATTAAACGAGCGCGCAAGCGCGTCCGCTGAGGCCGCGCAGTGGACGAGCCGCAGCAACCGCAGCAGATCGGGAAGTATTCGGTCGAGCGCCACCTCGGTTCGGGCGCGACTTCCGAGGTTTACCTCTGCCACGACACCTTCGCCAAGCGCAATGTCGCGGTGAAGCTGGTCTCCACCTCGCTCTTCAACGACCCCGAGCGCGGCAAGCTCTACAAGAAACTGTTCGTGACCGAAGCCTCGCTCGCGGGAAAGCTGCAGCATCCGCACATCTGCCAGATCTTCGACGCGGTGGCCGCCGACGACCTGCACTACATCGTGATGGAATACGTCGACGGCGGCACGCTGGAAAAATTCTGCTCGCCCGAGAACCTGCTGCCGATCCACAAGGTGGTGGAGATGGTCTTCAAGTGCTCGCGCGCCCTGGAATACGCGCACAAGCTGGGCATCACGCACCGCGACATCAAGCCGGCCAACATCCTTTTCGCCGGAGGCACGGAGGTCAAGATCTCCGACTTCGGCGCCGCGCTGATCGCCAGCGGCGACTCGACGCAGGTCTCGGCCATCGGCTCGCCCGCCTACATGTCGCCGCAGCAGGTAAAGGAACACCCGCTCGATCACCGCACCGACATCTATTCCATGGGCGTGGTCATGTACCACCTGCTCGCCGGCAGGCTGCCCTTCCAGGCCTCGAACAACTTCAGCCTCATCTACCAGATCACGGGCGTAGAGCCGCAGCCGCCCTCGGCCTACCGGCCGGAGATTCCGCAGGCGGTCGACGACATCGTGCGCCGCGCGATGGCGAGGGACCTAGAGCGCCGCTATGCCGAGTGGGAGGAATTCTCCACCGACCTCGCCGCCGTGTTCCGCGGTGAAACCGCGGGCGCCCCGGGGCATGCGGCCGGCGCGCAGCAGTTCGCCGACTCCGACAAGTTCGAGACCCTGCGCGCCCTGCCGTTCTTCGAGAATTTCTCCGACGCGGAAATCTGGGAGGTGGCGCGCATCTCGGCCTGGAACCACGCGCGCAATGGCGAAGTGGTGATGAAGGAAGGCGAGCGCGGCGACTACTTCTGCCTGATCGCCGACGGCCAGCTAAAGGTCACCAAGCGCAACAAGCTGCTGAACGTGCTGCGCACCGGCGAATGCGTCGGCGAGATGGCTTACCTGCAGAAAGGCGCGCACGTGCGCGGGGCGGATGTCACCGCGATGACCGACTGCAAGATCGTCACGGTGCCGAACGACAAGCTGGAGCAGGCCTCGGACGCCTGCCGCCACAAGTTCGACCGCGCCTTCATGGCGATCCTGGTCGAGCGGCTGTCGATGGCCAACATCCGCCTTTCAGGGGTCTAAGCTTTTTGCTTCAGGTCTTCCAGTAGTTTCTGCAGTTCGCCCGACTGGTACATCTCTTTCATGATGTCCGAGCCGCCGACGAACTCGCCGTTGACGTAGAGCTGCGGGATGGTCGGCCAGTTGGCGTATTCCTTGATGCCGTTGCGGATGTCCGGGTTCTCCAGCACGTTGACGGTGAAGAACTCCTTCACACCGCAGGCGTTGATCGCCTGCACCGCGAGCGCCGAGAAGCCGCACTGCGGAAACTGCGGCGTACCCTTCATGTAAAGCACGACGGGGTTGCCGGTGACCTGCTGCTTGATTTTCTCTTGGGTATCCATGGGGCTCATTTTAGCTTTCCGCCCGACACCCGGGCAATGCCTGCCAGGTCGGGCCACGTGGTGAGGGGTTCGAGTCCCGCTCCGGCAAGCAGTTCCCGCACGGCCGCTTCCTGGTCGAAACCGTGCTCCAGGAGCAGCCATGCGCCGGGCAGCAGGAATGCCCCTGCTGCCAACGTGATCTCCCGGATTGCCTCCAGCCCGTCCAGCCCCGACACCAGGGCACCCCGGGGCTCGTAACGCAGCGCGCCAAGGTGCGGATCGCCTTCCGCGATGTAGGGCGGATTGGCAACGATGAGCCCGAAGCGCTCGCCCGCCACCGGCTCGAACCAGCGGCCGTGCCGGAAATCGATGTCGAGGTTCAGCCTGGCGGCATTGCGCTTCGCGGTGATCAGCGCCGACAGGTCTGAATCGACCGCAACCACCCTGGCCTCGGGCAT
>JANNXB010000445.1:0-4713 GCA_031409355.1 Betaproteobacteria bacterium
CGCCTTTTCGCCGCCCGCCGTTGCCACGGACTTCAGCAGATGCTCCGTTTCAGTCGCGATCACGTTGAATTGCTCGATAAGCTGGTCTTTCGTCACCACACTGGCATGTCGGGTCATGGCTCTCTCGGTTAGAGGATGAAAATAAGTGCTGCGGGAACTGGCGGATATTGTGATTGCGGCGTGCCCCGCCTTCTGTGCGGCAGGGCACATTCGACTCCGCGCATCGCCTGTCAAGCATTAAGCGCGCCAACGAACCGATTTCCGCGGACCGCGCGAATACCGTGAGTCATGGATCGTAAAGCGCAGCCACGACTCCAGCGACAACGAACTCGATGGCGTGCGCAGCCGATCTCAATTGCACCAAAGGAATTGCCATGAAACCAACAATCGTGAAAACCACGCTGTCACTCGCCGTGATTGCGCTGTTCGCCGCAGGTTGCGCTTCGCAGCCCGCGCCAAGGAACGAACAGATCAGCTATGTCGGACCTGCCGGCGCGACAGGCCAGCAAGGTCCGGGCGGCATCGCCGGCATCGCTGGCAGCTGGACGCCGTATCGCGACATCTGGTTCGACGCGAACGGATCGGAAGTCCGTGGCTCGGAGTACAGCAAGGTGAACGAAACCGCCATCTACCTGAGCCAGAACCCGAACGCCACCGTCGCGATCGACGGAACCAACGACCGGGCCAACAGCGTGCGCAACGCGCTGCTCCAGGCGGGCGTGCCGGCGTACAAGATCCACTACGGCACCTTCGGCGACCCGAAACTGCAGCGCGACCGCCAGGTCCAGGTCTTGGTCAGCAGCCGCTGATCGCAATCTCAGGCGCAGGAAGCAGTACGGGGCCCGGCAACGGCAGTTTCGTTCCGGGCCTTTTCACGGCAAAAAGGAAATTGATGAAACACGCAGCGACGAATACAAAGCTCCTGCCGGCCCTGATGGCGTTGTGCGCCTCGGTCCGCGGGGCCGCGCTCCGGACGAAATCAAATGATGGTCGGCTAGCGCACAGACCGCGCCATCCGTCGCGCTCATGCTGCACTCATGACATCAAGAAAAAACGCATCCCTCCTGCTCGCGGGCGTTTTCGCCGGAATGGTCTCTTGCGCATCGGCGCAGGAGATCCACAAGCACGTCGGTGACGACGGACGGATCACCTACACGGACCTGCCTCCCGTCAGGCGCGCCGCGCTCCCGCAGCGCGGCGCGAACGTCGAAGCAAACGAAGCGGCGCGCAGGCTGAAGCAGGCATTGCAGGAACGCAATCTCGGCGCGGAACCCCGGCCCGGCGAACTTAGCAAGGGCGCCGGCGCGCGCGCGCCGAATTACCGCTATTGGCTGCGCCAGGAAAGAAACCGCCTCGTGCTCGAGCTGGCGCAGCGCCGCTCGCGCGAGACGCTGCGGCCGCAGGTCGTGGCGCGTTCGTCCGCCGGCGATTCAAAGATTTGATTCCTTGTAGTCGAGTTCCTCCTCGAACTCGTGCAGCACGTCGTCGCTGATCTGGTTTTCACGCCAGATGCGGATCAGCGCCTGGCGTTCGGCGCTCACCGCCGCATGCCGCAGCTGGTGGGCGAGCGCGGCGTGATCCCCCGAAACTGAAGCTTCCGCATCGCCGGCGGCGTTCTTCTCGGCGAATTCCGCGCCGATGCGTCCCGCCAGGTCCGGCGCGATGCCCTCGCCTCTCGCCAGCACGTCGATCGCGGCGATCGCGGCCTTGCTCATGGCGTTGCGCGCGTTGGCCCGTTCCGCGCGCAGGCTCCAGTCGATGCCGACGCGCAGGCGCCGGATCAGGACCGGCAGCGTCAGGCCCTGCAGCACCAGCGTCGCGGCGATGATCGCGAAGGTGAAGAAAATGATCGCATCGCGATAGGGGAACGGCGTCCCGTCGGCGAGCTGGATCGGCAGCGCCAGCGCGGCCGCCAGCGAGACGATGCCGCGCATGCCGCACCAGCCCATGATGAAGTACTCCGCTTCGGGAGGCGCCCCCGCCCTCCCGTGCAAGGCCACGGCAAGCCTGCGGGGAAGGTACAGCGCCGCGTAGACCCAGGCAAAGCGCACGATGATCGCCACCGCGCAGAGCAGGACCGCGTGGGCCGCGAGCCCGGCCGCCGAGTAACCCTCCAGCCGCGCGACGCCGCCCGACAGCTGCAGTCCGATCAGCACGAACACCACCACGTTCAGCAGGAACACGATCACGTTCCACATCGAGCGCGCGAGGATGCGCATCTGCGCCGAAACGATGACCGGCGAGTGGCGCCCGCGCACCAGTCCGGCCGCGACCACGGCGAGCACGCCCGAAGCATGCAGGGACTCGGCGAAGACATAAGCCACGTACGGCACCAGCAGCGCGGTCAGCACCTCAGTCAGGACGTCGCGCAACTGGCGGTGAACGACGATGAACACCAGCCCCGTGGCGACGCCCAGCACGATGCCGCCGGCGACCACACCCGCGAATTGCAGGCCCGCGTCGAACAGCGAAAAGCTTCCGGTCAGCACCGCGGCGACGGCGAACTTGTAGAGCACCAGGCCCGCCGCATCGTTGATCAGACTCTCGCCCTCGAGCACCGTCACCACGCGCCGCGGAATGTTCATGCGTGACAGGATCGCCGTGGCGGCTACCGCGTCGGGCGGCGAGACGATGGCGCCGAAGGCAAAAGCCGCGGCCCAGGGAATCTCGGGAATCAGGAACTTGAGGCTGGCGCCGACGGCCAGCGTGGTCACGGCGACCAGGCCGAACGCCAGCAGGCTGATGGCGCGGATGCTGGCCCAGAAATCGCGCCATGAGGTAAGCAATGCCGCCTGGTACAGGATCGGCGGCAGGACCAGCACGAGGATGATCTCCGGGTCGAACGGCAGTTGCGGCACCAGCGGGACGAAGCCGAGCACGCCGCCGCCCACCACCAGCGCTATCGGGTACGGAAAATTGAAGCGCCGCGCCGCCCAGCACAGCGCGATCGCGCATAGCGACAGGAATACGGCGATCTGCAACAGGTCCATCGCCCCACTTTCGCGGAAAATCGCCCGCCGCTATGTACGTTTGCGCACGGATGCGCGCCTCCGGTTCACCTAGCCTCGGTGCATACCGTAAACCCGAGAAGAGAACACCATGAACAAATCCATCGCCAAGGTCCTTGCAGTTTCGATCTGCCTCGCTATCAGCAGCGGCGCGCTCGCGCAAAGCGCCTCCAAGGCCGATCTGGACGCCGGCCAGAAGCCCGCACCGGTATCGAAGAAGGAACGGGTGCAGGAATATGTCGACGACAGCGTGATCACCGCCAAGGTGAAGGCCGCGGTGTTCGAGGAAGCGTCGCTAAAGTCAGTCGAGATCAACGTTGCAACCCACAAGGGTGTCGTCCAGCTTAGCGGCTTCGTCCGGTCGCGGGCCGACATCAACCGGGCCGTCGAAGTCGCCCGCAAGGTCGGCGGCGTGGCGTCCGTCAAGAACGACATGATCGTGAAGGGCCAGCAGTAAGGCAGCCCTGCCGGCAGTCCTACCGCCGGTCAGCCTTGCGGCGCGCCTCCAGCGCCTGCAGTTCCGCGATCACCGCCTCGATCGACCGTTTTCGAACGCGGGCGGGATCATGGGTGTCCGCCGGCTGCCGGGTGCCGACCGGCTCCGGCGGCTCGTGTTCCGCCAGCTTGTCGAACAGCAGGAGCGCGCGCCGCGGGTCGTAGCCGGAGGCGAACAGGATGACCGCCCCCAGCGAGTCCGCCTCGCGTTCCTGCAGCAGCGCCTTGGGCTGGAACACCGCCGCATACGAATCCTTGGCGAGGAACTCGAGCAGGGCGGTCCGCGCGGTGGGGACCTTCTCCTTGCCCAGGATCTCCGCCATGAACGAGAGCTTCTCCGAGGCGTGGCCGTTCACGACATGCGCCGCCTCGTGCGACAGGACCAGGGCCAGCTCGTCGTCGGATAGCGCCAGGCCGCGCACGAACTTCGCGTCCACCAGGATGGTCTCCCCCGGGAACGCCGCCGCGCCGCGGCCGAAACCCTCGATCAGGATGGCACGCCAGGAGGCCCCCGCGAACCTCGGGTCGAGGGCCGCCACCGCCGCGCCGACCGCGGCCATGACGGCGTCGACGCGCGCGTTCAATACCGGGTCCCGGTTGAGCTTTTCTTCCTTGACCGCCTTGCGCACATAGCTCGCCGCGAGTGCGCGCCATGCGGCGACGGTCTCCGTCTCCGGATAGGCCGTCAGGCCGCGCGCTTCCCAGACCGGTGGCACCTGGGCAAGCCCCGAACCGACGTACAGCAGGAGTAGCGCCGCGACCCATGTCCTCATGGGCGCAGAGTATGCCGCCCCGGCTGCCTACCACAAAGAACTTAATTCATCCGTACGGTGACGCACATAGGACAGGTTTTTTCAGCCTGAACGTTCCCGAAACCGCATTCGACAACCGTGCGTCAGCGTACATACGGCATTCGCCATGCCGCGTAGGGTGGCTAATGAAGAACAAGATACACGCTTCGAAGCGGGAAGCGATTCCCAACAGCGTGCTGGCCGCGCTGCCGCGCCCCGCCTACGAAGCACTGCGCTCCGGGTTTGAAGAGGTACAGCTCAACTTCGGCGAAATACTTTACGAGCCGGGCGAGGTGATCCGCGACGTCTTCTTTCCCAGCGATTCCCTGGTATCCCTGCTCACGATGGTCGATCAGCACTCGGCGCTCGAGGTCGGCATGGTCGGGCGCGAAGGCATGGTGGGCATGTCGCTCACGCTC